>DAIMMU010000115.1:0-8078 GCA_036720515.1 Sedimentibacter sp. | reverse complement strand
GTAATAAATGTTGATAAGGATGGCAATAACAACATAGTGGTTATCCCCGGTGCGAATTCAAAGGTGGATATCAACTTTTTGCATAAGAATATTGATGCTGTTAAAAATTCAGAAATTGTTTTATTTCAGCTTGAAATTCCCTTGGAAACAGTCAAGGAAGGATTAAAGGAAGCTAAGAAGTCAGGTAAAATAACTGTTTTAAACCCGGCGCCGGCTCATGACTTGGATGATGAGATAATTGAAAGCACGGATATCCTCATACCAAATGAACATGAATTGGAGAAAATAGCAAAAATAAAAGTCACAAATAACTATAGCTTGCTGGAAGCGGCAAACGTCCTGATAAAAAAGGGAGTAAAAGAATTAATTGTTACCTTGGGCAGCAAAGGTGTTTTGCATATGAATGAGAACGGATATAAATTTTATGAAGCGTTCAAAGTTAAGGCTGTTGACACTACGGCTGCCGGAGATAGCTTCATAGGAGGATTTTTATCATCCTATATCAATGATAAGGATGTGGATAAATCCATAGAGTTAGGGCAAAAGGCGGCAGCCTTGGCTATTCGGAAGATTGGAGCTCAAAGCTCGATTCCGACAATGGATGAAATCAGGAATTTTGACTGGGAAGCTTTATAACAAACGGCTATAAACCTTAAAGGTTTTAGTAATAAAATTAAAATACGAGGAGAACAGAAATGAGTAAAAAACTACGTATATTTTCACTGCTGTTAGCTTTATCTATATTATTTACAGCATGTGGACAACCCCCGGCTCCCGCTAAAGGGGACTCTGCCGATGAGGATCAAAAATACAAAGCAGCATTTATTACATCTACACCAAGAGGAAATGAGTTTATTGATCTTATTTGGTCTGGTTTCCAAAAGCTTGAAGCGGAGAAGGGCTGGGAAATCAAATGTATAGAAACATTTGAAACTGCTGAGCAGGCAGAACAAATTCGTGCTCTTTGCGCCGACGGATACAATCTTATATACACAAACGGCGATGATGTTATGATGTCTGTTCATGACTTGAAAGATGAAATAGCGCAGTCATATCCTGATGTTTATTTCTTCTTCTTGGATACTTATAAGCCAACCGAAATGCCTAATTCTACAACAGTTACCATAGATCCGTTTGAATCTTGTTTTATAGCAGGATATGTTGCGGCTAACAAAACGGAAACAGGTAAGGTTGGATTGATGCTTCCGTTGGACACAGCTATTATGAGAAGATTCCAGTATGGTTATTATGCAGGAATAGACTATGCCAACAAGGATGTGGAAGTTGTTACAGGTTATACAACTGATTGGGTTGACACAACAAAAGGATATGAAGCTACAACAGCTATGAAAGCAAACAATGATATTGATGTATTGTTCCAGGCTGCATATATATCCGGATACGGAGTAATATCCGCATGCGCGGACTTAAAACTTCCATGTATCGGTGTTGATGACTGGCAGGGAGATATAGACCCTATCGTATTCTGGTCGGCAATTAAATCTATGGACTTTGCTGTAACAAGCACTGCAGAAATGTGGGAAAATAAAGAAGAACTTCCTCCCGCAATGGAGCTTAACTTAGCTGACGGCGGATATGCATATGCCGAGGTTGATATGAAAAATCTTTCTCCCGAACTTGCGGAAGCTGTTGAAAAACTTAAAAACGATATTATCAGCGGAGAAGTTGATGTATTTTCAGGCGAATATGAAGAATGGAGAATAACTAACTTAATAGAGGGTGGAGAGTAAATCTCCGCTTCTCTTTTTATGACCTAACCCAATTTCTTCGACTGAAAGAAGAAAGAAATTGGGTTAGGTCAAACGCAAAGAATGCCAAATTTGTGCGACGTAAGTAGCAAACAAATTTGATGCATTCCCCTATGATAAATTTATTGAAAAGGATGGATTGGTTTATGGATGGCAGCGAATGCATTGTTCAGATGAAAAACATACGCAAAACATTTGGAGCTTTAGCAGCAAATAACAATATTAGCCTTAATGTTAAAAAGGGAACGGTACATGCCTTAATCGGAGAAAACGGCGCAGGCAAGAGTACGTTGATGAACATCTTGACCGGTATTCATAAACCTGATAGCGGAGAGATAATTATAAAGGGACGAAAAGTTGTACTGAGAAATTCATTTGATGCTGCTAAGCTTGGTATAGGAATGGTATATCAGGAATTTATGCTTTTCAGGGATTTGACCGTTATTGATAATATTATAATGGGATTTGAAATAAATAAAGGCAGATTTTTTATCGATAAAGCAAAATGCAGACAAAAAATAGAAGATATATGCAAGCAGTATCATTTTAATATACCGTTGGATTCAAAGGTAAATGACCTGCCGGTTGCTATTTTACAGCAGGTGGAAATAGTTAAGGTTTTATACAAGGGTGCTGACATAATCATAATGGATGAGCCTACATCCGTTTTAACTCCTCAAGGTATAAGGGGATTATTTGAAGCTATAAGGTATTTAGCCGAAAACGGAAAAACAATAATATTCATCACGCACAAACTTAAAGAAGTTATAGAAATTTCGGATTATATAACAGTATTACGAAACGGAACGGTAACAGGAAATGTTGCCAATGACGGAATAAATGAAAATGAGCTTGCTAAGCTTATGGTCGGAAGGGATGTTATACTTGAAGCAAAAAAAATAAAACCCAATCCCGGGGAGGTGATTCTTTCCGTCAATAATTTAAAGGTTAAAGACAGGGACGGAGTTCTCAGGGTTAAGGGTGTGAATTTGGAAGTAAAAGCCGGAGAAATCGTAGGAATAGCAGGCGTTGCAGGTTCGGGACAACAGGAGCTGGTAGAAGCTTTGTTTGGTATAAGAGAGCCTGAGGGAGGCAGTGAAATAATATACCGGGGGAGCAATATTATTGATAAAAGCATTGCTGTCAGACGCTGTATGGGTATAGGCTATGTTCCTCAGGACAGATTAGGATCCGGTTCAAATGTGTTATCTAATATTTGGGAAAATTCAATTATGGGCTATCATATAGCCCATGGATTTAAAAATAAAATATTTCTTGATCATAACGAAATCGACAGTTTTACTAACAAGATTGTAGAACAATACAATGTTAAGATTCAAAATATAGATGATAAGGTAAATACTTTATCAGGGGGAAACATTCAAAAACTAATTGTCGGAAGAGAGTTTATTCAGGATAACAAGCTGCTTATTGTAGAAGACCCTACAAGAGGAATTGACGTAGGGGCTATAGAATTTATCTGGGAAAGAATTATTGAAATAGCTCAGTCAGGAGTCGGCATACTTCTCATAAGCCATGAATTAAATGAGGTTATGCAGCTTTCGGACAGAATAAAGGTAATGTACAACGGCATGCTCCGCGATGGAGGAAGCTACAAAGAGCTTACCGAAGAGCAGATAGGAATACTAATGTTAGGAGGTGAAGTTTCAAATGCAAAGCAACAAGACTCCAAAGATTTTTGTTAATCTGTTTAATCCCGAAGTCAAGATAGGTATTTTAAGATATGTAATTTCATTTTTCGGAGTTATCATATTAGGCTCGGCATTGATAATCTTTCAAAATGAGGATCCTGTAAATGCTGCGAAACTAATCCTTGAAGGTTCCTTTGGCAGCATGACTGCAATAGGAAATACCTTGAGATGGACAACCCCGTGTATGCTTACGGGAGCAGCGGGAATAATTGCATTTAAATCGGGAATAAACAACTTGGGTATTGAAGGGCAAATGTATGTGGGAGCACTTACTGCCGCAATCGTGGGATTTGTGGTTGAGCTGCCTCCGGTTCTGCATGTTGCCGCGTGTATTGTGATGGCGGGTATAGCAGGTGTTTTATGGGTATTGGTGCCTGCATTGATGAGATTGTTTTTTAATATTAATGAATATGTTACAACAATGATGATGAACTTTGTTGCAATGCTTTTGACCGATTATATAACTCTGTGGATTATAATGCCAGGGTTTAAGGAAACATCCACAACAATCAGAACTCCCAGCATATTAAGCTCGGCGAAGCTTCCCACAATAATAAGGGGTACCTCCGCAAGCTATGGGTTTTATATAGCGCTATTTATTTGCTTATTTGTTTATGTTTTATATAAATACACCATAAAAGGCTATGAGCTTAAGCAGGTAGGAGACAATATTAAATTCGCCAAAGCAGGTGGAGTCAATACAACAAGAACATTCATATCCATATTTGTATTATCGGGATTCATAGCGGGAGTGTGCGGAGGAATAGAGGTAACGGGCGGATATTATAGGTATATTTCCAACTTCAGCTCCACAATGGGCTGGGATGGGATAATGATAGCAAATATTTCTGGCAGAAATCCTATAGCATTAATATTCGTGTCATTTGTATGGGGCATGCTTAAAACCGGTGCAATGCACATGGAACGTGCGACAACCTTAAACAGGCTTACTGTTAACCTTCTGCAGATGATATTTGTTCTTCTTGTATCAATAAACTATGAAGGAATTATAAATCATATAAAAGATAAGTGGAACAAAAGAAAGATGAAAAATCAAATGGCTAAAGCTAAGGAGGGACATTATGTTCAATGAAATTTTGGCAACATGCTTCAGCTCGGTAACATTTGCCGCGGCAATAAGATTGTCATGTCCTCTCATAATAGGCTCCGTAGGCGGATGCTTCAATGAAAAAACAAGTACCGGAAACCTTTCGTATGAATGCTTTATGTTAGTAGGTGCTTTTTTCGGAGCATACGGCAGCTTTATATCCGGAAATCCTCTCATAGGCTCCATGGTGGCGATGCTGTCCGGCGTAGTATTGGCTGTGATTTACGGAGTGCTGGTATACCACCTAAGCTGCAATCCCATGATTGTCAGCTTGGCTTACAATACAGGCGCATGGGCAATGACCACATTGCTTCTTGTTAACATTTGGGGAGTAAGAGGTTTTTATACGGATCCGGCAATTGTAAGCTACAAGGTTATGGACTGGGCATTTTTGAAAAATTATCCCGTATTGAATACTCTTTTTAACAATAATATAGGACTCGTATATTTTGCTTATATTTTTGCTGTGGCAGGATATATGGTGATGTATAAAACTCCGTTCGGACTGCGCTTAAGAGGTGTCGGAATAAATCCCAAGGCATCTGAATCTGCGGGAATAAGCGTTTTGAAATATCGTTGGATTTGCCTTTTGATTATGGGAATATCAATGGGATTGGCGGGTTCATACATGCCCTTGTCGGGATTATCCATGTTTTCGGAGAACATGACAAGAGGACGTGGATTTTTATGCCTTACTTCAATACTTGTAGGAAAGGGAAATCCGTTCAGGACCACATTGGTAGCAATTTTGTTTGCTTATGCAAGCTCATTGACGCTGGTTTTCTCCACTTACAATCTGCCTACCCAGATATTAAACATGCTGCCTTATATAATGGTGCTCGTAGTATTGTTTATATCCGGTCTTAGGTCTTATAAGGGAACAGTGGATATTTCCAATGATACAATATAAATTAAGGAGGATAAAGTGGTTAAACAAGAATTTGTAAAAATTGAAGGTAATAGTTATATTTATCGTGTTATTCACAGAATTATGGAAGGCGACTGCCAGATGGACCACGGTCCCGCTCTTGTTGAAATAAAGCCTATTATGGCTCAGAAATATGCGGTTACAAATGAAATGTACAATCAGTTTATAAAGGAAAGCTCATATAAGCCCAAAAATGAAGAAAACTTTCTTAAGCATTGGGTTAACGGAAAATATGCTGCCGGCGAAGAAGATTTACCCGTTGTAAATATATCTTTGGAAGATGCAAAGGCTTATGCGGAATTTTACGGAATGAGGCTGCCCTCTGAGCAGGAATGGCAGTACCTTGCAGGAGGACCCGACAAGTTAAAATGGCCGTGGGGCAATAAAAAGGATTATTCTAAATGCAATGTATACGGAGAAGAACTTTTGCCTGTTGACAGCCTGCCCGAAGGAGTATCCCCGTTCGGCATGTACAACATGTGCGGCAATGTTTGGGAATATACAAATGAAATTCACTACGACGGCGACATGGACCATTATTTTATAGTTCTCAGAGGCGGCTCATATTATAATGCGCCCGATTACTGGCATACAGAGGGCGGGGCAGTACAAAACAATTATCATCTTAAGGTGCACCTCTTGGGAGACGCAATGAACAGGTATGAAACCGTAGGCTTTCGCTGTGTAAAGGAGTGTGAATAAATGATAAATCATGATGTAAATATCAAGACAATAAAAATGACAAACAATGCCCTGAAAGCAGTTTTAGATTACAGCAGCGGTTCGGTAATAAAAGAATTTACCAATATATATTCAGGCAAGAAAATAAATACGGACAAAGAATTATTCTTGTTGAAAATATACGAAAAAGAATATAAAAGCAGTGACTTTGAACTTGCGGATATTATTACGGCAGTTGATGAAACGGAAGAGCTGATAACTGTATTGTTTGAGCTTAAAGAGGAGTTAATCAAGGTTAAGGTTCACTTTATAAACGATAAAAAGGAAACAATCAGAATTCTTTACCAGGTTTATGACGGGTATAAATATGGTGTTCCGTATGTGTCAATGCTTAGAATACCTCTGCTGGCAGAAATGAGAGCAAGCGATGGAGAGGATTTGGTATATTGTCCGGGTAATCCCGTTAAAACACCAGAAGGCAAAGAAATAATCATGCCGATGAGGGAGGCATTTTACGATTCCGATATAAAGCTTCCGCTGATTGTATGTGATAAGGATAATAAATACGGCTACAGTATTCAATTTCCTAATATCAGCGATTTAAACGACGGAGGAGCAACCCAGAATATAGGCAAGCTTTTATCAAGAATGTCATCTAAAGAGGAATTTGAAAATCACTATTTGAGAATAAATCCCGATGCTTCATTTAACGATACATTAGAGCTTACCGTAACCGGAATTAAAGAAGGCTGGGTTGAAGCATTTGACAGATACAGGGATTATTGGGCTGCTGAATATGATTTCAGCGAATATGACAGAGAAGATTTAAAATGGTGGAAAGATTGTGCGGTACATAATTTTACTTTTTTGTACGGCAAGCAGGCATTTGACCACGATAATCAAGTAATAGATACAGAAAGGCTGCTTAAGGAGGGAGAAGAATTCGGAGGATACGATTCGGTTATACTGTGGAATCTGTATCCAAGATTAGGAATTGACAAACGAACTCAGTGGGATTTTTATGATGATTTTCCGGGAGGAAGAGAAGCTTTAAGAAAAGCAGTTGACGAATTCCACGAAAATGGAGTCTACGTGTTCCTGCCTTATATTCCGTGGGACAGGGGCAGAAATGAAAGCACTGATTCCATGGGAGAGGAGTTTGTGAGAATTGTAAAGGATACAAATGCCGACGGTTATCATTTGGATACAATGGTGAATCTTCCTTATTCGTACAGAAAAGGACTTGATGAGCTGCGGCCGGGCTTAGTTCTTATGACGCAGCATCATCCGGGGAAGAAACATTCAATGGAATTCTTGACCGCATCCTGGGATGAATTCTGGAGATTTGCTCCAATGCCTGAAGTAGATGTATTAAGATTCATGTGTCCTCAGCATGTTTCACCGGTTATTTCCAGATGGCTGAGGAAGGAAGACAGGGATATATTGATTAGGAGAAGCCAGTTCGGCGGAGCACCCATAGTTATCTGGCAGGATATATTCGGAAGATGGATGCCTTTTGAAAAATCACAAAAAGAAGAAATTAAAAAATGGAAAAATATCTACCTTAAATATAAGGAAATATTTCACGGGCTTAAGCCGATACCTCTTTATCCTACAAACACGTTGAGCTTGTATTGCAACATATTTCAAAGCGGCAAAAATAAAGAAAAAATATATGCATTCTATAATGACAGCGACGAATTAACAGAAGCTGATGTTAAATTATACCAAGGCGACTGTGCTTCGGCAGAGATTATATTGGGAGACGGAGACTGCAAATTTAATCGTGACAGTATAAATATTAAAATTAAGCCTAAGGAAGTATTGCAGATTTTAACCAGGTAGCCTTGGAATTATTGTTATAAAAGTTACAAAAACTT
>DAIMMU010000114.1:0-8159 GCA_036720515.1 Sedimentibacter sp. | reverse complement strand
ATGGAATTTTTAATTAACGGCATCATGAGTGTAACCTGGCAGCAAATAATTATGTGGATAATAGGAGCTGCACTTATTTATTTGGCAATAGCAAAAGATTTGGAACCTTCTTTGCTGCTGCCCATGGGCTTTGGCGCAATACTTGTAAATATACCGATGTCCGGTGTTTTGAATCAAACATTGGAAGGAATAGGACCTGTACACGGAATTATTGACTGGCTTTTCGAAGTGGGTATAAATTCTTCCGAAGCAATGCCTCTTCTATTATTTATAGGCATCGGAGCAATGATTGATTTCGGTCCCCTGTTATCCAATCCAAGACTGTTATTGTTTGGTGCGGCAGCACAATTTGGAATATTTGCAACAATTACTTTTGCTTCAATGATGGGATATGATTTAGTCGATGCCGCATCCTTCGGAATAATAGGAGCAGCTGACGGACCTACATCCATATTGGTATCCCAGGTGCTGAAAAGCAAGTACATAGGTCCCATAGCGGTAGCGGCGTATTCATATATGGCATTGGTTCCGATTATACAGCCCTTTGCCATAAAATTAGTTACCACTAAAAAAGACAGAAAAATCAGAATGAGCTATAACCCCAAAAGCGTATCAAGAATGACAAGACTGTTATTCCCCATAGTAGTAACAATCATAGCAGGACTTGTTGCACCTGCGTCAATATCCCTGGTAGGCTTCTTAATGTTCGGTAACCTCATAAGAGAATGCGGAGTGTTAAGGTCCTTGTCTGATACAGCACAAAACACACTGGTAAATTTAATAACATTGCTTCTTGGACTTACAATATCAGCAAGTATGAAGGCTGAACTCTTTGTTTCACTTGATACAATCAAAATAATGGTATTAGGATTATTGGCATTCGTATTCGATACGATGGCAGGAGTATTATTTGCAAAACTCTTAAATATTTTCTTAAAGGAAAAAATAAATCCGATGATTGGGGGAGCAGGAATTTCAGCGTTCCCTATGTCGGCAAGAGTTATTCAGAAAATGGGACTTGAAGAAGACCCTCAAAACCATCTGCTGATGCATGCGGTAGGAGCAAATGTAGCGGGACAAATTGCATCAGTTATAGCGGGCGGTGTGATAATCGGATTAGTACCGGGATTGTTGTAGGAGGAAGAATATGAATACTAACGTGATAGCATCATTCAAGCTCATGGGAATGGGAATGGCGGCAATTTTCTTAGTAATTATAGTTATATATTTTGCTGTAAATTTATTACACAGATTTACCAATAAAAAATCAGTTAATTAGAGGAAGGGGGACACACCTCTATTGAAGGGATAATCTCTGTGGGAAAGTCAATAGAGGAATGTCCCCATCATGTAAGGGGGACACACCTCTATTGAATGGATAGTCCCTTCGGGAAAGTCAATAGAGGAATGTTTCCGCTGGTGACCCCGACAGAGATTGAGGGTAGAAATGAAAAAAATAACAAAAATTGAGTATCAAAAAAAAAACAAAGAAAGATTTAATATATATTTAGATGAAGAATATGCCTTTGCCATCGATATGAGCATACTAATAAAGTATTCACTTAGAAAGGACATGCTTCTTGATGATGAGACAATAGATGACATATTAAAATCAGAGGAAAAAATATGTGTTTATAATTACGGGATTTCAGTTCTTTCAAGAGCAGCAAAAAGCGAATATGAATTGAGGCTAAAAATGAAAGACAAGGGCTTTGATTTCCGGTTAATTGATAATGCCATCAACAAGCTTAAAGAACAAAAATATTTAGATGACGAAAGATATTGCGAAATGTTTATAAATGATAAAATTAACATTTCAAAACATGGAGCGCTAAAAATAAAGGAAGCCTTATACTATAAAGGTATTGACAAAGAAATAATAGATGAAAAAATAAAAAGAATTTCAACAGAAGAGGAAAAAGACCGAGCATTTGTTTTAGGGCAAAAGAAACTTTTAAGCATAAGAGAAGAAGACACCCGCAAAAAAGGAGTAAAATTATCGAATTATTTAATAGGCAGGGGTTTTGAATATGAAATAGTAAGAAATACAGTCAAAAAACTTTTGGACACAGAGTTTGATGATTTTGAATAAAGGGGGATATACTTATGAAAGAATTCGCTGAATACATATCCGATGCATTTGTTAAATGCAGAATGATTTATGATGATGGTAAATTCGATATTGTAGCTATTTATGCAAATAAGCAATTAGAACAAATTACTAACAGGACACTTGATCAACTAATCGGCATGAGGATGACAGAAGTATTTCCTGCCTTAACAGATTCAATTTTTGACTGGCCGAAAATATTGTGCGAAGCGGCGATGACCAGTGACCACACGGTTATTGGACAATATGTTAATGCCTTTGAGAAATTTGTTAAATTTAATATTTTTGGATTTAAGGATGATACATTTTATTTGACAATTCAGGATTTAACTCTTAAAAGAGAAGTCCGGAGGGTAATCCTTGAAAAAGACAGACAAATAAAGCATTTGGAGAGTGAAATAAGATCACGGGCAAGCATAGAGCCTCTTACAAATTTATATAATTTTCAATTTATAACCGATTGTATAAAACATAGTATACAAGGTTATAAAGAAGAAGGAACGAAATTTTGTTTATTCTTAATAGATATTGATGATTTTAAAGAATTTAACCTGAAATACGGCTTGGAAACAGGAGACATGGTTTTGCAGGATGTGGCTCACATACTTAGTTTGACCGCAAGAAAAATTGATGTTGTGGGCAGATACGGAAATGATAAATTTATAATAATATTGAATAATGTAGAACTTGATATTGCAAAGATAATTATTGAAAGAATAAAAATGGAGTTAGGCAGATATGACTTAAACATAAGCAAAAAAAGTTTTAATGTAAGCGGTGCTATTGTAGAATACAGAGGCGAATCTTTAGAAGGGTTAATTGAAAAAGCAGAAGAATTATTAAGAAAGGCACAGACAATCGGAAAGGGAATAATATTATCTTAAGGGAGCATCAAGCTCCCTTATCAGGAAAATATACGTCTTATATCTAAAACTCCGGCTCCCTGCTCATAGGAAGATGCTTTTATTCTTGAGCATGAATTAAGGAGTTTTTTCTTAATATCAAAATGATTATAATTTGGATTTTCATTAAGCAGTAAAGCGGCAGCTCCGGATATTATCGGTGCAGCCATTGATGTTCCGCTGAGTGTTGTATAGCCGCCTAAATTTTTATTGGATAAAGACATTATATCAACGCCGGGAGCTATTAAATCAGGCTTGCGGATTCTGTCCAATGTAGGTCCCCGGCTCGAAAACTCCGCTATGGTTTCATTTTCCACATAAATATTGCTTCTATCATTTGCAGCTCCCACAGAAATAATATACCTACCGGTTGCGGGAGATAATATGGTGTTGCGCATAGGACCGCTGTTGCCGACAGCTGCAATTACTATAAGATTATTGTCAATTGCTCTGTTCGCAGCTTTTACTAAAGGATCTCTCCTTTCTTTATATTGGGCAATTGCGCCAAGAGAAAAATTGATTATTCTTGTTTTATAAACCTCCTTATTTTCTATAATCCATTGCACCGTAGACAGAATATCTGAGGTGCTTCCATTTCCGTTTTCATCAAGCACCTTAATTGATAATATATTTGCTTCAGGAGCTATTCCTTTGTATTTGCCCTTGGATGAATAGCCATTGCCTGCCAGTATTCCGGCACAATGAGTGCCGTGTACAGTAAGACAAAACGAAATAACATTGAAAAATTAAGGAAACACAAATCGTTTATAAAATAATAAATTTAATTAATTGACTTTTTGATACTTTTGAGTTATCATACATATGAAAAGGAAGAAAAATGTATAAAGTAAAATTTTATTGTGATGCTAACGGTAGAGAGCCTGTTAAAGATTATATTGATAGTCTTGCTTCTAAGAAAGATAAAGATAGCAGAATTAAAATGAATAAAATACTTGATTATGTGGAAATCTTAAAAAGATTTGGAACAAGGGCAGGTGAACCCTTTATCAAACATATAGAGGGGGATATTTGGGAACTTAGACCTTTGCGTAACAGAATATTTTTCTTTTGCTGGAAAGGGGATTGCTTTATATTGCTTCATCATTTTTTAAAGAAAACTCAGAAAACACCCATACGGGAAATAGAAAGAGCAAAAAGTAATATGAAGGACTTTATGGAAAGGAGCATATCAAATGAATGATAACAGAGTTAGACCAATTGGAACTGACTGGGATGAATATAAAAAAAGCGTGTATACTGAAGAAGAAATTATTGAATCTGAAATAAGGGTAGCACTAATTGGAGAAATTATTAAACTAAGGGAAAAAAGTGGGATGAGTCAAAGAGGGCTTGAAGAAAAAAGCGGAGTCAAGCAGCCCGTTATTGCACGCTTAGAAAAAGGTATTACAGATCCACAATTATCAACATTGATAAAAATATTGGCTCCATTAGGAAAGACACTTGCGATTGTACCGCTTGAAAGAAATAATAATATCAACAGATGACTTGAAGTTAAATGAGAATTGAATAGTCAAAATAAATAGAAATCATTAATTATTATACAGTTGCTATTTTGTAACTGTATTTTATTTTGTCAATGAAAGGAGTTAAAAACTATGCTTAATGCATATAAACATAATTTGCATTTTGTATGTTTAGAAAATGAATCCATTATTACACAACCTGTAAAAATTAGAAAATACACTTTAGAAGTTGGCGACAAAATAACATATATGGGTGATGGTAAACACAATAGCATAGATACTATTAATAATAATAGTGGGTTAAAACAGATTTATGCAAAACAAATCAATTTTAAGGAGGATATATGAGTAAGGTAATAGCAATAGCAAATCAAAAAGGTGGAGTGGGTAAAACCACAACAGCAATAAGTCTTGGTATAAGCTTGTCAAAATTCAATAAAAAAGTCTTGCTTGTTGATTTGGATGGACAAGCTAATTTAACTATGTCACTTGGGTATGACCCGGATGAGTTGGAGAATACAATTACTAATTTAATTGAAAACAGAATTAAAGATTACAATTATAAAATAGAAAAGGACAGATATTTTATTAGGACAGAGGAGAGTGTAAATTTGTTGCCGGCAGATATAGGGCTATCAAGCATCGAGGTTAAAATGCTTAATACTATTAACAGAGAAAATATTCTAAAGAATATTATCCGGGATTTCAGAATTGATTATGATTATATTATAATTGACTGTCTTCCTTCACTCGGAAACTTAACTATAAATGCTCTTGTAGCAGCTGATAGTGTAATTATACCGGTTCAATCTCAATACTTATCACTTAAAGGTATGGAGCAGCTGCTTGAAACGATTCAGGGAATAAAAGCTCAAATAAACCCTAGTTTAGAAGTCGAGGGTATACTTTTGACAATGTATGACAAGAGAACAAACCTAAGCAAAGAAGTTCTTGAGTCTGTAAGAGAAACATATGGAAACTATATTAAAGTTTTTAATAATGTTATATCTGTTTCCACTAAAATAGCCGAGGCTCCCTCACAGGGTGTAAGCATTTTTAAATACCAGCCTAAAAATGAAGTGGCAAGGTCTTATGAGCTGCTTGCTAAGGAAGTGATTAATAATGAGTAAGTTAAATTTGAACAGTAAATTGAAAGGGCAGGATTTAATCAATAACATAATTGGAACAAGTCAAAGTCAATATGAAATAAAAGAAGTGCCGCCGGCAAAACTCATGCCTTTTGGAAACAAACCAGGATTTCCTTTTAAATTACATCAAGGTAAAAGAAGAGAAGAACTGAAACAAAGCATAATTGAAAAAGGGATAACATCTCCAATAATTGTAAGAGCAATACCTGAAAATTATAAGGACATACGACCGGAATGCAAATATGAAATTATAATAGGACACAACAGAAATGATATAGCTATGGAATTGAAATTAAACACAGTTCCTATAATTATCAGAAAGGATATTGATGATGATTCTGTAGCAATTGATATTATGAATGAAGATAACTTTTTGCAGAGGCAGGAGATTCTTCCATCCGAGAAAGCCAGAGCCTATAAAATGCAAATGGATGCTATAAAAAAGCAGGGTAAAAGGACAGATATGGACTTGTGTTCCAATGGAACAGAAGTTAAAACCAGTCGAGATGAGGTTGCAAAAAATAATGATACTTCAGCGGCTCAAATTCAACGGTACATAAGGCTTAACTTTCTGACTGATAAATTACTTAATATGGTTGATAAAAATATTCTTTCTTTCAGACCGGCTGTTGAACTTTCACATTTATCTATAGAAAGCCAGCTAATTATAGAATCATTAATTGAAAACCAGGGAATAAAAGTCAGCGGAAAACAAGCTAAAAAATTAAGAGAACTTGAAGAGAACATAGGTGTTATAGACATAGATACTATTTTGGAAGTGCTGTATGAAAAGAAAAAGGCAAGAACTAAATTAGAAATACCTGTTTCTAAATTATGTACATATTTTGATGAGAATATGACTGATGAAGAAATAATTAGTACTATCTTGAATTTACTTGAAAACTATGTAGATAAGATAAGGTGAATAATCATGATAGAAGAAGATTGAAGGGAGTACATTGAATGAAAGGAATTACAGTATATCAGCCGTGGGCGAATCTTATTATTATTGGAGAAAAGAAGATTGAAACCAGACCGAGGAAAACAAATATTAGGGGAACGATATTCATTCATGCTGGCAAAGTATTCGGCGAACATAATTTACATTCGTCTTTGATAGAGAAAAACGAACCATACGAATTAGGAGCAATAATCGGAACCGTTGAGATAGTGGACTGCATACAGACGCAGGAATTAAAGCATACAATTTCAGACGTTGAAGTTGCTTTAGGAAATTATGAAAACGAGCGTTATGGCTGGGTCCTTGAAAACCCTGTGAAATTTGACAAGCCTATTCCGGCAAGAGGGCAGCAAGGGTGGTGGAATTTTGAAATTTAACAATGAACATGAATTGCAATTGGATCTAGCGGAACATCTTAGACAAAGCGGTTATTTGACATATACAGAAATACAGATACAAAGCGGAAGAGGTGGCAGGGCGGACGTGGTAGCGGTTAAGCCGTCTTATGCAAATAAAGATTGTCGAATATACGAAGTGAAAAACAATAGATTGACTTTCGATAACGACGCAAAATACGAAAAATACTTAGATGTATGTCACAGAATGTATATAGCTTGTCCAAAAGGTCTTATAATCAAAGACGAACTACCGCCGAAAGTTGGATTGATCACAAGAGGGGAAAACGGCTGGCATGTAGTTAAAGGGGCAAAAAGGAATTATCCGAAAGACTTCAACATTGATTTCGTGCTATCCCTATTATACAGAGGTTATGAAGAAACTAGAAAGCAAAGAGAGTTACGGGATAGAATCATAATGGAGGAAAACGCCACATTAAAAGATCAAGCTTGGAAAATAGGACATGAACTTGCTAGGCGGCTGGATAGAGACAGAGAAACACAAGTCGAGGAATGGGCTAGGAGCGTTACAGAATTATTCAAAGAATACCTTGACATAGAAACGTGCAGTAGGTGGGGAGAGTTACCCGATATATACGAACTGAAATATATTTTACAAGCCGTTTCCGGGACAATAAAAGAAGTGGACAATATTAGAAAAATTGGCGCATATCTTAGCAATTTAGAACTAAAAGAAGAGCCAGAAAAGAATTATCAAAGGTGCTTGAAGGATCTAAGAGAAAAAGCCATGAAGAATATTAACGACATAGTGAGGTGAAAAATGATGAATGATAAAAAAGAAAATGAAATAATAATCGCTTGGATTGATACAGAAACAATGTCAGAAGAAGAGTTACTGGAAGATGATATTTACATAGAGGAAGAAAAGTAAAATAATGTGCCGGATATATTAAAAATATTTTGGCATTTTTTATTTCCGAAAAAACAAGCATTTTTTTATATTACTATGAAAGGAAAGAATAATACTATGAACGAAAAAACAAAAGAATTTAGAAAAAATATTGCAGAAGCATTTATCAAATCATTAGAGGAAAAGCAATTAGATTGGAAAAATGAAAATTTAAAAGTAAATGCAAAGGATGTTCATGAAGATTATAAGAAGCATGAACCTTCTATTGCTCAAAAGGCAGAGAATAAA
>DAIMMU010000113.1:0-8217 GCA_036720515.1 Sedimentibacter sp. | reverse complement strand
TTAATTAAACATCTTTCGATATTGGTGCGCATAATATGCGATAATAGGGAATTAGGTTGAAATCCTAAACAGTCCTGCTGCCGTAATGAGAGAGCGGTTTTTATGCTTTAAGAAACCACTGGATATTTCCGGGAAGGTTAAAAACCTGCGATGACCTCTGAGTCGGAAAACCTGCCAGTATTATTTGCGTAAATGCCGCAAATGCTATGCTTTACAGCGATAAAGCCGATAGCGTATATAATAATTGGTTAGCCAAAATATTTGTGGACTTTACGTTTCGGGAACGAGACGTTTTTTTATGCCCTTTATGACATAACCCAATTTCTTCGACTGTAAAGGAGAGAGAAATTGAGCCCCGTCCTTACGACTAATATGTCTCACAGATGTTAAGAATACAAAAATGGAGGATATAAATGAGAAGAAAAAGTATTTTAATTTTAACATTGATTTGTATTATAGCATTACTTGCTGCTTGTGCCAAAAGAGATGAAAATCCTTCCCAAGCAGGAGAAAGCAACGCACTGCCCTCAACCGACAGAGCAGGCAATGAAATATCCATACCGAAAGAAATAAATAAAATAATATCCATGTCACCTTCCAATACAGAAATTTTGGTTGAATTAGGCTTTGGAGATAAAATTATTGCAGCTGACACATATTCTGCAAATATCGAAGGATTACCCGAAGGTATACCCTTATTTGATATGATGGCACCGGACGCCGAGCAAATGGTTGCTTTAGAGCCGGATATTATATACACAACCGGAATGAGTATGGCAGAAGGAAATGATCCTTACAAGCCAATTAAGGATATGGGTATTTGTGTTGCATATATTCCAGCCAGTGACAGTATTGAAGGAATTTATGAAGATATAATATTTTTTGCAAAATCCTTCGGTGATGATAAAAAAGGTGTTGATTTAGTGAATAGCATGATAACCGAAATAGATGGAATTAAAGAAAAAGCATCAACCATTGAAAATAAGAAGACAGTATACTTTGAAATTGCTGCCGCACCCGCTCTTTACAGCTTTGGAAAGGGAGTATTTTTAAATGAGATGATTGAAATAATCGGTGCAGAAAATGTATTAAGCGAGTATGATATGTGGATTTCAATTTCAGAAGAAAATGTTATTGCATCAGACCCTGATGTGATTATAACAAATGTAGATTATATTGAAAATCCGGTTGAAGAAATTAAATCCCGCTCCGGTTGGGAAAATATGACTGCTATTAAAAACAATGATGTATACTTTGTAGACAATTATGCAACATCTCACTCAAACCATAATATTATTAAAGGATTAGAGCAAATGGCCGAGGCTGTATACCCGGACATATATTAAAATGAAAACAAAATATAAAATAATATTATCTATAATAGTAAGTATTATAGTAATAATGATGGGGGTTGGCTTAGGAAGCGTTTATGTTCCCCCTGACCATATAATATATATACTATCAAACAAAATATTTTCGACACCGCTTCCTACGGACATGCAGAGTGTTTCAATATCAATAGTGTGGAAGCTAAGACTTCCGAGAACACTCTTAGCCTTTATCGTTGGCGGAGCTGTTGCTGTAAGCGGCACGGTAATGCAGTCGGTCCTAAAAAATCCTCTTGCATCTTCTTATACTTTAGGTGTGTCTTCGGGTGCATCCTTGGGAGCAGCAATTGTTATTGTAACAGGATTTAACATACCTTTTTTAGGATTGTTTACCCTGCCGGTTATAGGTCTGACATTCGGACTGTTGACAGTTTTTTCGGCAGTGAAATTTGCTGCAAGGATGGACAAAAACTTAGAAAATAATACTATAATTTTAGTAGGCATGGTTTTTTCATTGTTTGTAAATGCCATACTGACTCTCATATCAGCCATGTCAAAAGACCATCTTGCACAGCTTACGTTATGGCAAATGGGAAGTTTCTCATTAAAGGACTGGTCCAATGTAATAATACTTTTTCCCATAGTATTGATTGGAGTAATAATTCTACAGAATTATTCAAAAGAAATGGACATAATGACCTTTGGAGAGGAACAGGCATTCACAATGGGAGTGAATGTTCATAAAATTAAATGGATTCTCCTAAGTCTTTCCGCAGCTCTTACAGGAAGTGCTATTTCATTTGTAGGTGTAATCGGTTTTATTGATTTAATTGCACCTCATGTTGTGAGAAGAATATTCGGGTCCAGCCACAAAACAATAATTCCAATGTCTGTGATTTTCGGCGGCTCATTCATGGTTATTTGTGATCTGATTGCCAGAACAATCATATCCCCTTCAGAATTGCCGGTAGGGGCAATAACCGCATTGGTAGGTGCACCATTTTTTGCTTATGTTTATTTTTCAAGAAGGAAGGGGTTATAAATGCTTACTTTACAAAATGTAGACGCAGGTTATAACGGGATTGATGTAATAAATAATATTACCTTAAATGTTAAAGAGGGTGAAAATCTTTGCATTATAGGTCCCAACGGCTGCGGAAAAACAACACTTATTAAAGCAATTTCCGGAATCATTCCTCATGGGGGAGTTATAAAGATAGACGGAACTGATATCAAAAATATGAAAAGAGAACAGGTTGCAAAAAAAATAGCTGTTATGAGCCAAATTTCTACTATTTACTTTTCATATACCATTTATGAAACCGTACTTTTAGGAAGATATCTGCATATGAAGGGCAAGACATTTAAAGAGCCCTCCACTAAAGACAAGGAATATACAGATAAATGTTTAAAGGCTGTCGGTCTTTTAGGCATAAAAAATAAGCAAATAAGCACCTTGTCTGGAGGACAGCTCCAAAGAGTTTATTTGGCAAGGACATTAGCCCAGGAACCAAGCATAATATTGCTGGATGAACCTACAAACCACTTGGATTTAAAGCATCAGACGGAATTAATCGACTTCCTGAGGGATTGGTCAAAATTTGAAGGTCATTCGGTAATAGGCGTATTGCATGATTTAAATTTAGCAATTAAGCTGTCCGACAATATGCTGATTTTGGACAATGGAAAAATGGCTGCCTACGGTAAGACAAATGATGTTATTTCATCTAAGCTTTTGGATGAGGTTTATGACATGAATGTAACAGAATACATGGTAGATTCCCTAAGGAAGTGGGAAAGATTTGATGATTACTCTTATAAAAACAAATTGCGCAAAGTGAATTAATAGCCGGATTTCCGGTTATTTTTTTTAGCTTATTCAGTAATTAATAACAGCCGATTTGGGCATAATAAATTAATAGAAAATATTTAGAAGGAGATTTTAATGAAAAAAATATTATTAATTTTAGCAGTATGTGCCATGTTACTTACATCATGTGCCAACATGACTCCAAAGCCCGGAGAGACTGATAACACAAAGGAAGAATTTTCAATAGAAGATTATTATCCTTTTACCGAAAATACAAAATATTCATATGAAGGTAAAGGAAATGAGTTTGCCACATACACGGTACTTGTGGATTATGCAGCAGATAATCGAATTCAGACACGAACTGACAACGGCGGAACTGAATCAGTAAATGTTTTGGAATTAAAGGATGATCAACTGATTCTTTTATATTCAAGGGGTGAGACCTATTTTAGGCAGAACTTTTTAAACAACGAATATGATGGCGGTAAAATACTTCTTAAAGAACCTTTAAAGGAAGGAAACTCGTGGAATTACGATGAAAATACAACCGCTACAATTACCGGCATATCAAAAGAAATAACTACACCATCAGGTAATTATAAAGCAATTGAGGTTACCTTGGAAGGAGAACAGGGAAAGACTTTAGATTATTATTCAAATGATGTGGGATTGGTTAAAACGATTGCTGCCGGTGAAGGTTATGAGGTATCATCATCTTTATCATCCATGGAGAGCAATAAGCCTCTGATACAAGCTTTAACTTTATACTATCCTAATATAGATGGCTACCTTAACACAATAGATGTTCAAATAGAATTCAACACTAACGATGAGCCGAAAGACGTTATTGAAAAAATTGTCAAGGATTTATCTGTTTATGAAATTTTAAGTCCCAATACAAAAATTAATAATTTGTTTTATAACGAAGAAGAAAATAGTGTTCATATAGATTTAACAGAAGATTTTGTAACGGAAATGAATGCGGGAGCAGGCTTTGAAGCATTGATACTCCAAAGCTTAACCAACACCTTGGGGCAATATTACGGAGTTCGTGAAGTATATATTACAATTGACGAAGGTCCTTATGAATCAGGACACATAATAATTGAAAAAGGAGAACCTTATTTAGTAAACTTTGATAATGTCAAAACAAAAGAATAAAGATGCCCTAACCCCACTTTTCAGAGTGCTTTTTCTGAAAAGTGGATGGTAGGTCATTCGCAACGAATTCCCAATTTATGCGACGCAAGGAGCAAATAAATTGGTGAATGAGACTGCGAGATGCCCTAACCCCACTTTTCAGAGTGTTTTTTCTGAAAAGTGGATGGTAGGTCATCCCGATAGCAGAGGTGTGTCCCCCTACCTCTATATCGCATACTCATATAGGCTGATAATTTTGCTTCCCTTAACAACCTCTTCCGCAGGAATTCCCACAACAGTTGAATTTGGACTGGTATCCTTTAATACAACCGCATTGGCGCCCACCTTGGTACCTGAAGCAATATATATATTTCCAAGAATCTTTGCCGATGTTCCGATTACCACATTGTCTCCCACAGTAGGATGCCTTTTTCCTTTTTCATTTCCGGTGCCTCCCAATGTGGCTCCGTGAAACATTGTTACATTGTTTCCAACAACTGCTGTTTCACCAATTACAACACCCATGCCATGGTCTATAAAAAGACCTTTTCCGATTGTCGCTCCCGGATGAATCTCAATTCCTGTTCTGTGCCTTGCAATATTCGATATTAATCTTGCCCAAAAATACCTTTTCTTTAAATATAATTTATGTGATATTTTATACGCAATCAACGCTTTTATGTGAGGATACAAAAATAATACTTCAATCCTGTTTCTTGCGGCAGGGTCTCTGTCAAACACGGAATCAATATCTTCAATTATTGATTTTATAAATTTAAGCATAATATCATTCCTTTCAATTAATACTTAACTACAGATAAATACTTTTCTCCGCCATCGGGAGATATTGTTAATATTTTCTTATTGCTGCCGTATTTTTGTGCTAATTTTCGTGCAACTGCTATGTTGGCGCCCGTAGAAATACCTACTAACATACCTATCTTCGCCGATACTTCTACAGTTGTATCTATCGCCTCTTCGTCGGTAACAGTGATTATTTCATTTACATAGTCACTGTTATAGGTTCCGGGTATAAAGCCTGCCCCTATTCCCTGAATCTTGTGGGGTGAGGGACTTCCGCCTGATAAAACTGCTGATTTTGAAGGCTCAACACCAGCTGTAATAATATTTTTATTGTATTCCTTAAGTCTTTTTGAAACTCCGGATAGTGTTCCGCCTGTTCCGACACCGGCTGCAAATATATCAATATCACTCAACTGTTTAATAATTTCTCGACCTGTTGTATCATAATGAATTTTAGGATTAGCAGGGTTATTGAACTGATCAGGCATAAAATATTTATTATCTTCCTTTAATAATTCCTTAGCCCTTGCTATGGCTCCATTCATCCCTTTTTGCCCTTCCGTAAGGATTAATGTGGCACCATGTGCAGCAATTATACTTCTTCTTTCCACACTCATAGTTTCAGGCATTACAATTATTACCTTATAGCCTTTTAATCTTCCTATAAGTGCTAATGCTATTCCTGTGTTGCCGCTGGTAGGCTCCACAATTATACTGTTTTTATTTAAATATCCTTTTGCCTCTGCATCTTCAATCATCCCTAAGGCAGCTCTGTCCTTTACGCTTCCTCCGGGATTAAACTTCTCCATTTTAATATAAATATTTTCTCCCGGTAACTTTACAACAGGAGTGTTTCCTATTAAATTTAATGTACTGTAATTCATAATTTAACCTCTTTCTTTTCCACTAAATTAAAAAAAACAAAATCCGCCTCCACAAAGAGACGGATTGAATCCGCGGTTCCACTCAAATTGGCATAAGCCCCCTTATATAGCACCATCATGCTATTCCATATTAACGGTTGGTTCCGCAGCAGCCTACTTGATTCGGTGCCGTACTCCAAAGGGCACTTCGCATATACTTCCAATAAGCATCCTTTCAGCCTTGAGATGCTCTCTCTGAAAATTCGTTACATGCTACTTTCCTTTTTCGTCGTATTTCCTACTAATTTAGTTGGGTATATTTTTTTCTTATTATATTATACTCATTTATAAAATGCAACACTTTTTTGAAAATATTTTTGATTATATTATATTATAAAGTATACCATCTACTTTTGACCAAGGCGTAGTTTGACCGAGCTTGCAAATTACTTTATTGGAATATTTAATGAAAGATATTCAAATCTTAAATTCTTATATCAATTTTAACTCTATAACTTATTGTTTTCCATTAAATTAATAATAATTTTACCATCCGTATATTCAAATAACTTATTCTTGCTTGGAGAGTATTTAGATATATCATCATGATATAACTCACCTGTATTAAATACAGAAAGCATTATTCCTACCAATGCCATATTTATTACTGTCGATGTCCCCCCATATGAAATAAAAGGAAGTGCAAGAGGCGATAACAGCTGAAATCCTAAGTTATAACCAACATATACGATAAATTGCATTGTAAATGTAATTAAAACCGAAGTTGATACCAATTTCGCCAAAACGCTTTTTTGTTTTTTACAAAGTATAAATAAACGAATAATAAATATTATAATAATTGTCATTATAACCGCGAAAGAAACCCAGCCTAACTTATGTATCAGAAATGTCAGCATAAGATCACTGTGTCTGAGTGGAAAAGGAGAGGGTATTTCCGCATATTCGCCTAATGAACCTTGTCCAAAGAACTTTGCACGGGAGATTATATTGCGCACAAAATTAATTAACCACCCTGAGGTTTCCGGCTCAAGCATAGGATTAAATGCCGCCTGAATCCTGTAAAATATATAGGATTTTGTTGAAATGATAATATACATAAGAATTAAAGATATCAAGGCAACAGCTCCGTAAATAATCAAAAGTGCATTTATTTTTTTCACATTATACCAACCGTTCAAAATTGCCATTGTCAACAATAGAAGACATGAAATTGAATAAATTACAACGCTGGAAATATTCCATTGATTTAAGCAAATAACAGCGGATACGGAAAAAGTTAAGCCAATTTGAATTATTCCCAAATAGCCTTTACTCCTCATATCATAAATAATTCCTGCAAAAGCTGTAGGAAGAAGCAAAAACACAAATGAAAAGTTTATCGGCAAAAGTAAAAACTTATACGAATAGTGTGATTGATTACTCATAGCAATTGATATAAACAATAGGATTGTCAAACCAAAGAAAATTTGCTTAGGATGCTTACCGATTGAAGTAAAATCCCAAAAATATGCCGTAAGCATAAATGCAAATCCAATTGTGATGCTTAAAATATCATTGGATAAAGATAACTCTATACGCTCAGCAGCATTATAAATCATAAAGTATCTTATTAAAAAACCCATAAAAACCATAATGAAGGTTAATACAAGAATACTCCACTCCATCTTCGGTCTATACGTGCGGTCAAGTTCCGTCCCAATCATCACCGGGTCACCCATTTCCATGATTGCTTTTTCAGTTGCATTTTTATCATCTAAGCCGCTGTTTAAAAATGCATTTTTTTGATCGATTATATGATCTTCTATTTCTTTTGATATCGGTGCATGGGCTTTTTCCCATCTTATTTGTTCACAAACGGTTTTTATGTATTCCTTTACATTATATTGCTGCAAAATTAGCACCCCCTTGTAAAACATTGTTAATAGCAAATGAATAGGTATCCCATTCTTTCCTTTTTTCATTGAGCATACCTTTGCCCTTAGCGGTAATACTGTAATATTTTCTTACTCTTGAGCTATCTGCGTTTTCAATATAAGAATTTATCAATTCTTGTCTTTCAAGATTATGAAGCAATGGATATAATGTTCCTGCCTTCAATGAAAATGTATTATTTGACCTTTTTTCAAGCTCTTCAATCATTTCATAACCATACATATCTTTATCTTCCAATAACTTTAACAAAAGCATGGTTGTACTGCCCGGAAGCAAATTTTTATTTTCAGCCATTTTATTCCTCCATATATAGATT
>DAIMMU010000112.1:0-8450 GCA_036720515.1 Sedimentibacter sp. | reverse complement strand
TTTTTACTCATAAACTATTTTTTAATTTCTATTGACTTTTACTAGCTGGTCTATATTTGAAGTACAGAATATGTGAATAATTATTACTGCACACTAATTTACACTTGTGAATCAACTAAACTTAATTATGATATGACCTTTGGCATCCTTACCTGTGATTTTAATTTTTAAATCTTTAGTACTATCTCCAAAAACACTTTATATTAAAACATACTAATTTCATAAGCCGTATATTCTGTATCAAACTTATATCCCAGTTTTTCAGCCAAAGCAAGTGAACCTTTGTTATGAGCGTCCCAACTTGGATACAAATTCTGTTTCAAACATTCCAATATCAGTTTTGCACCGCAAACCAAAGCTAAACCCTTCCGTCGTTCATCTTCTCTGGTGTCAATTTCCACTTCAATTCCACCTTTATAAAAAGCATAGGAAGAAGCTCCGGAAACAAGTTCACCATTTTTTAGAATAGCAGCACCAATTCCATTTATCTTATAATCCTCATAACATGGATAATTCCCACACAAATCTTTCGCCCAAGGCAATACCCGCAATTGTTCATACAACACATTATCAATCATCCTTAACTCGTACTTACCAGGTAGTTGAGATACTATCATTTGCAGCATTGATTTGTTAAATGCACCTTTCTCCTTTTTCGTAGCATAACGTATAAAACGAAATGCTTTTTCTTGAAACACAAATTCTATTGCTTCTTCCCACTGCTTGTTCTGGGGCACCATAATAATAAATTCAGATTGGTGATTAACTGGTTTATTACGTATTATCTCATAATTGACAGTACCGGCGAAGAAACAGAAATCGCCAAGAATAATTTGTGCAGTCTGCGGCTTTCTCAAATCATCAGCATAGGCCATACCCATGCAATCCTGCAAACAAGACCAGATGAATGTTTCCTGCCATCCATTAAATAATGGTAAAATGGCTTTTTTATCTTTAACACTATAGATAGTCATGTCAAATCCTCCATGCAATTCTATTAACATAAACTGCTTCAAAAGTAATCTACTTGCCATTATAAGTTAATATATTTTAATTTACAATCGTTCAACTTAGTTTATCTTGGATTTTTTTACTGTGCATTCTAAAAAAGGTTAATACAGCTCCGACTAAACTTATTATTGCCGCAGTTATATATACTACTTTCATTCCATATATAAAAGCATCATTTCTTCCCACTACATAATCTGTAACACGATATCCGATTTTTAGACTCATCATACTATATAAAAGCGTTGTTGCCAAAACTATTCCGCATATCATCCCTAGGTTTCTTACAAGTGAATTTATACTTCCTGCAATTCCGAGTTTGTTCTTTGATACTGTTGACATTACCAAAGAATTATTAGGTGGTTGGAATAAGCCAATACCAACAGATATAACTGCAATAAATATTATAATACTGGCTAAGACTGAATTTACATTTAAAATGGACATTAATATTAAGCCTAAACTTATAAGCACCAATCCTATAAATGTTAAAAGTTCCGAACCAATCTTATCCGACAGGCTTCCACTAAAAGGAGATAAGACCATCATAATTATAGGATTGACCATAAGTATTATTCCAGCATATTCAGGTGAATAATTCATCACATTCTGAAGGTAAAATGGTAAAATAATATTATTGCAAAACATGACCACAAAACTTATAAATGCACAGAATATACTCAAGGAAAATAACTTATTTCTAAATATCTGTAATTGTATTAATGGATTTTCACGTTTGTTTTCTACAAAAATAAATACTATAAATGAAATAATAGCTACGACAAAACATAATAAAATTATTGGTTTTGTGAATCCAATATTTAATCCTGCATTTAAGGCGCCAAAAAGTGGAACTATAGTAAACATAAACAACACGCCGCCTATTCCATCCAGCTTTCCTTGCACTGTTTTATGACCTTTGGGTAATAATTTGCAAGCTAGAAACAAAGCTACTATGCCAATGGGTATATTTATTAAAAATATGAATTCCCAGCTGAATGTGCCTACTATAAGACCTCCAAGTCCCGGACCTACTAAAGAACCCAGGGCAACAGCAGTTCCTATAAATCCAAGTGCTTTTCCTCTTTCATTTTTAGGAAATATCTCTGTAATAATTCCCTGATTATTTGCCATAGTTGCAGCTGCACCAACAGCTTGTACAACTCGTGCCAAAATTAATATTTTAAAGGAGCTTGTTATACCACATAACAAAGATCCAAAGGTAAATAAGCCCAATCCGAACTTGAATATTTTAGCCTTTCCAAGCATATCTCCAAGTCTTCCAAAAATCAATATAACTCCAGATACACCTATTAGGTAACTTGTTACTACTAATTGTATATTAGCCGTTGTTACATTTAAAGCATCGGCCATTTTAGGCAATGCTATATTTACAATACTTCCATCTAATGTTCCCATAAAAGTTGACATTAAAACTATAATTAAAATAGTCCATTTATTTCTATTGTTTTCTTTTACATTTTCCATTTAAATTTATCCCCCCTTATGCCTAATCCCCTGGCATTTGGCGTACTATTTATTATTAGGATTGTCATAACAACTAAAATGATAATAACAGCTAATTAAGATTATTATATATCTGATTCAACAGTTTTTTCATTTCTTTAACTTTATGTTTTTTTATTTTCCTTGTTGCTTCCTCTAATAATTGCATAACTTTAGGAATTAATTCATCCCGTAATTTCCAGCCATCATCAGTCAAGAAGATTTGAAAAGCCCTTTTATCTACAGGATGAGGCTTTCGAACAACTAATCCTTTTATTTGTAACTTTTCAACAATGCGATTAGTATTTGGTTTATCTTTAAAGACGATATCTGACAACTCTTTAGGGGTAATACCCTCTTGTTCCGATAAACAGTTAAGTACAGCCCATTGTTCTGGTGTAACATCATATTCTCTAAATCGTTGAAACAATTCATTTTTAAGTTTTGTATTCACCTTATTTATAATAAAACCTAGTGAATCATCTAATTTAAACTTCATACATACCACCGCCTTAGTTGTCTTAGCAACTATATTATATCTACATAATAATTACCTGTCAATAATATAAGTTCAGTAGGATATATTAAATAAAAGCCACAGACTATGCTCAAATTAACAATTAATAGTCTGTGGTTTTTATTAAATTAAATCAAACTTTGTACCCTTTTCATCTATTCTGGCAATCAAATTTTGAGTTGGCTCAGCATCAAAAACTCCCAAATTAATTAATAATTGTCCGTCATTCTGGCTAATATTAATTACTCTATCAATAAATATTTTTTTTATTTTATGTGCCAAATCAGAATACTGAGCCGCCCGTTTTGCAGATGCTGATAGAGTGTAGCCTTGATTTTGAAAAATTTTTATACTGCGAACCATGAAGACAGTTTTAAGACTAAACTTATTTTTCTTATTATTTCCATAATTTTTAATATAGCCCTGGGAAACCCAGTATCTTAATTGTGCCGGTGTTACTCCAGTAGCATGGGATAATTCCGAAATTCCTAATAAAACGTTATCTTCTTTCATCATAGCTTCTATGAATTTTTGAAAATCCAGCAACTGGTTGTATGGTTGTTGTATATCCATTATTGGCACCTCCTTAAAATTATTATACTTCATTTCAATATATATAACAATTTATGATTTTAATTATCACTTTTTATGATAACTATATTATTAATATTTACAATCTAGATACTTAAATGTATAATAGATTACTATACGATTAATGAAAGAAGGTTTTAATTTTGTCTGAATCTATTGATACTAATGGTAAACCGTATAATAGACTTATGTTGGTTATTGTATTGTTGGTTGGTACTTTTTGTACAGTTCTAAACCAAACAATTTTAACAACTGCTTTTCCAACATTAATGAAAGCATTTGATATTTCAACTTCGACTGTTCAGTGGCTGACAACAGGATTTCTAATGGTCAATGGTATTATGATCCCTGTTTCAGCTTGGCTATCGACTCGTTTTAATACAAAGTGGCTGTATATTACTTCAATGATAATTTTTGAAATTGGAACTATTATGGCGTGTACAGCACCAAATTATAATTTTTTATTAAGTGGTAGATTAATTCAAGCAGTTGGTGTAGGAGTCTCCATGCCGCTTTTACAAAATATCATGCTGTCAATATTTCCACCTCACAGGCGAGGTATTGCTATGGGACTAGCTGGTGTTGTCATTGGAGTGGCACCTGCCATTGGGCCAACACTGTCTGGATTTATAATTGATACTTGGCAATGGCGTGACTTATTTGGAATGATAATTCCAATTGTAGCTGTAGTTATCATTTTTGCATTTTTCTTTATGAAGCCTGTTCTTAAAACCCATGAAACAAAGCTTGACTGGTTATCGTTATTAATGTCAACTGTTGGATTCGGGTCACTGCTTTATGGATTCTCATCAGTAGGAGACAAAGGTTGGGGTTCTCAATTGGTCTTAACTACATTAATAGTTGGTCTGGTATTTATAGGATTGTTTGTTTGGCGTCAACTTACTATGAAAACACCATTTTTGGAACTTCGAGTATTTTCTTCCAAGAGTTTTACGGTTCCTACAATATTAAGTTCAATTGTTATGGTAGCTATGGTTGGTGTGGAAATGATTGTTCCACTATACCTGCAAATGATCCATGGCATGAGTGCATTCCATTCAGGTCTATTATTATTACCTGGTGCTTTGATGATGGCTGTTATGAGCCCTATTGCTGGACGAGCATTTGATAGAATTGGAGCTAAAAGACTATCAATAGCAGGATTATTTCTATTGACAGCCGGAACTTTGCCTTTCGTACTAATAACCAGAGAAACACCAATTGTCTATATTGCGTGTCTATATGCTGTTAGAATGTTTGGTATATCCATGGTAATGATGCCAGTCACAACGGAAGCTATGAATGCTTTGCCTACTAAACTAATTTCTCATGGAACGGCTGTTAACAATACTGTCCGTCAAATTGCCAGTTCTATCGGTACTGCCGTATTGGTTTCAGTGTTGTCAAACATCACCAATAGTCAGATGCCAGGAAAATCTCTATTAAAAGCAGCGCCATTAGAATATAAAGTTAAAGCACTTAATGCAACTATGTCTGGTTACCAAGGAGCATTTTTGTTAGCTGTTGGTTTTTGTGTTTTTGGATTCATAATAGCTTTCTTTATGAAAGGACATACTGCTGACTCTAACGAAATGCAAATTCAAAGTACTACAGGAGGGGAAAAATAATGATAATTATCTTAATGATTATAAGTGCTGTAGCTTTCTTTATTAGTTTTATTTATATTAATAAAGTAACTCCTAGAATAACATTTACACTTATTTCAGGAATAGTGTTTATTTTTTCTATAATTGGAATGGTTGCAAATTATCACAGCCACTATGGCATGCAGGAAGTTACAACTACAATTGAAAAGCAAATATATTCTGCAGATACTACTGGTGCCATGCAAATAATTTTGTATGAGCCAATTGGCACTAACGGAGATGAAAATATTTTTATTTATTCCCCTGATAACCACTCAAAAAAGGTTACACACACGAAAGTAGATGAATTTACTACAAACAAAACTGAAATTGTTAATTCAGATACAGCAAATCTTAAAATTACTGAAGTACATTGGAAATACAAGTCAGCCGCTTATAAATTCTGGTTTGGTATTGCGGACAATGATAATAAATTATCCAAACAAATTAACACATTTTACTTACCAAAAACATGGTATTTGTTGTCAACTAGTCAAGTAAAAGAATTGACGCAGAAAATGTCGAGTCCAGAATTCAAAAAACAGAGTAAGTCTCAAGCAACTTTATATATTCAAAATAAGATGAAAAATGCAATTGTAAAAAATCCTGGCTGGACAACAAACAAGTCTAAACAACTTGAAATACAAAAAAAATTTGCTAATGAATTTCAAGACCAGATGTTAAAAAAAGCTATCCAGGATATTAAAAATAAATGATGAAATAGGTTTAATAAAGGCTAGAATTTCTATTAGGAAATTCTAGTCTTTAATATTTTTCCATATAATCTATCACTATTATTTCAAAGTTATTTATTATTAACATAACTATTAGCATCCATAAAATTTTATATACTTTGCAATATTGGATTGAATATATTCAGCACTATGATTACCAGTAAATATATGATTTTGAGAATTTATGCCTTTTTGTTTCAATATTTTATGTAAAATTGAACAACCTTCATAAAATCTACCTTCATCCTTATCTCCTGCATCCAGATAGACATCAATATCAGAATAAATATTGTTGTTTCTCGCAATATTTATTGGATCATATTTTTCCCATAACTCCATATTCTTGTAATATGGTTTATCTTCATCTTCAAGTTTTAGTTCCAAAGCAGGCATATGGCCTCCTACCTTTGAAAACATATTCTGATGTCGAAATGTATTATGAAGAGCTATATAACCCCCAGCAGATATCCCTCCTATATATCTTCCCTTTCTATCTTTTATAGTATTAAAAGTTTTATCTGTTAAAGGTATTACCTCTTTCATAAAGTAATCCTCATACATTCCCAGGTTTATGATTGTACTATTATCTCCATGGTCAGGTACCTTTTTACAAATTAAGGATGAATTCAATCCCCTACTGTTTTCAATCCTTGGACATACAATTATCATAGGTTTTATTTTTCCATCTTTTATCAGCTTATCGGCTTTACCATTTATATCTATTTGGGACATTAAATTCTCATTTCCACTTCTGCCATGTAAAAAGTATAATACCGGCAGAGGGGTTGAACTATTATAGCATCCAGGCAAATATACCAGCATTGACATTTCTTTACCAAGTACATTGCTGTGAAAATCTACTTTTTCCACTTTTGATTTATTCATTCTTATATCACCTCATTTGAAATTTTGTACTTGAATTATCATATTTATAATAGTAGGTACTTGTACTATAATAGATTATATTGGCAATATAATTCAATAATTGTATTGCTGAAATTTAGCACGATTTTGACATGAGGATATAATTATGAAAGATTTGAAAACTTATTATAATAAAAAAATGCCAGATCCAAATTTGGGTATAGATATATTTCTACGTAAAAACTTCAATAATGGAAGAAAGTTCAATACACATTGGCATGAAAATATGCAGCTGTATTTTTTTGCTAAAGGAAAAGCTTTAGTTGGATGTGATAAAAAACGTTACTATGTTAAAACTGGCAGTATTATAGTCATTAACAACAATGAACTGCATTTCCTTGAAAGTTTAAGTGATGATCTGAAATTTTATACAATCCGTATTGATTCTTCATTTCTGTTCAGCAATCAGGTTGATTTATGCCAGACAAAATTTCTTTCACCACTATCACAAAGTCTAATATCCTTTCAAAATTTAATTGAAAATGACAAACAGATATTGGACTGTGTCAGCATAACAATAGACGAATACTTTTTCAAAAAAATCGGATACGAACTTGCTGTAAAATCCTCTGTTTATCAATTAATTGTGCTTCTATTGAGAAAATACATTAGTAAATTTTTAACTAAAAAAGAGCTTGCTTCAAAAGTAACTAATTTGAAACGCTTTGATCTGATTTTTAAATATATAGACAGCAATTACTCCCAAAAAATATGCACTGAGGATCTTGCAAATATCATACATATAAGTACCTATCATTTTTGCAGGATTTTCAAACAAATGACAGGCAAGACAACTACAGATTATATTAATGGAGTAAGGCTTGAAAAATCCATTGACTATTTAAATAATGGAAATATGAATATAACTGAAATAGCTTTGAGATGTGGATTTGACAGCATAAACTATTTCAGCCGTCTATTTAAAAGGCATTATAATGTTTCGCCAACAAAGTTTAAAAAGGATAATTTCCTTTCTTCTTACTAGCTATATTACTACAACCAATAGCTATGGTAACACAAATAATCAAAGCTATGATACTTGCAGTCGACCATCCACCAAAATTCATCTTTTTAACCCTCCCATTGTCAAGTTTTTATCCATATTACTAATATACAATTATTTACTATTTTATGACAATATTAATCCTTATATTTCTTTTCCAGTTGCTTTTGTCTTTTGATTGCATATTGCCCAGTTAAATACAAAGCAATGAATACAAGGACAAAAATACTTAAGGAAAATATACATGTGGCTATGATCAAATACTGTATATTATTCCTAAAATAATCCATTGTCAAATACCTAATTACCCCAAACAAGACGCCTACAATAATAGTGGACACAATGCTATAAAGCAGATATGTTTTAATACATGGTTTAGTATAATAATCCCATGCGCCTTTACGCAAGGAAGCTATTATTGTAAATATACATCCAATCATAAATACTCCAAACTCCACTCCAAACTGTTTAAAAGGCATTCCCATTGTAGTTTTAACAATAATGCTTATAAACAACAGCCA
>DAIMMU010000111.1:0-8496 GCA_036720515.1 Sedimentibacter sp. | reverse complement strand
TTTGTAAAGCGCTTTTATATTGTAGCTCACTTAATTTGCTTTGTCAATCCCCTTTTTTCCCATAACTTTTATTACTTCTATTTACTTCTATTTTTATTTTTCCAATTCTTCCTTTATACTTAGTGCAACCGGATCCTTGGGATTGATTTTCAGGGCTGTTTGAATATCTTCTTTTGCTCTGTCTGACTGATTGTTGTACAAATAAGCTACTGCCCTGTTACAGAATGCTTCACAATTACCCGGGTCTAAACTTAACAGCGTAGAGAATAGATCGGCTGCTTCAACGTATTTTCCTCTGCATATTTTGCACAATCCTAATTCATTTAATGCATCCTTTTGAACATTATTTATTTTTAATACATTCTCAAAATATGTTTCCGCTATATTATACTCTCCCATAGTTCTGTAAGCAAGACCTATGAAAAACAACAAATTCCACCATCCGCTAAAATCCTTTACCAATGGCAGCAGCAGGTCCAATGCTTCTTCAGGTCTTTCTTTCAATACAAGATTATACCCGTTTTCAAAGTCAACATAGGGCTTTAACTGAATCAATTCCCTTCTTATTTCTTCAATCCTTAAATTATCATCATCCAACTCCTGATGCTTTGACCAGATAAGCTCAGCTTTTACATATTGCTGCTTTCTTTTATAATAATAACCTAATTTATAGTAAGCTAACGGAAATTTATCATTATAGTCAAGGCATTTTTCAAAATACTTATTGGCTTCCTCCAAAAACAATTGGCTTAGTTCATTATTTTCTTTATCATGAAGCTCCATACCCATTTTTTCCAAAGCCGATGCATACACAAAGCAGGTTTTTTCATTTTCTTCATTATTTACTAAAGCTTTGCCGTAAACTACATCATCTTCAGTTTTATTATCGCTATTAATGCAATATATAATATAAGGTATTAACTCGAAGCTAAGCACCTTAAACATTTCCTTGTAATCTTGTATGTATTCGAAACCAGAATCAGTTCCTAAAATGTATATAATGCCGTCAACAATGTTATTTAAAGTTATCCCGTCTATTTCATTTTGTTTGTTTATATCTTCCAAAAGCTTTTCAACTCTTATTGGTACAGGCAGCTCTTTTTTTGTTATATATGTTTTACCATTAAAGCTTACAGTTGCTCCTTTCTTTAAGGTTATAAAAGAAAGATCATTTCTTTTTATAAGATAATATTCATCAAAATATTTTTTACTTTTCATAACGTCTCCCTAATTTCATTAATAACATATGTTTCACATCTGTTAAAAATATTTTCCTTTTCTCTATAAATAAATAATGTAATATTTCCTCCGACTTCAGCTATTCTGAAATCATTTATAACTTTCCCATCAATCGAAGAGAAGTATTTGTTTTTAAAATCATTGTCATTTGCCAAGCGGCGCTTTATGTTCTTAAATTTATCTTCGGACTCCCTGTCTAAATAATCAGGCAGCTCTTCGTGTCGGTTATTGAATATATAATCAAATTTTAAAGCCGTAATGAATTCATCATCTAACCTATCAATATATTCTATATAATTATATAATATTTTGTAAAGCTTTTTTCTGCCGTGTGCTTCATTGTATAAGCCATTTCTCTGCCAGTATTCACTGAAGGAGTCATAAAATTCAAAAGCGGAATCAGGGAATAAATTATTGATAATATATTTTAAAGAATTGTCAAAGTATTTTTCATTGTAGTATTTATCAACCAATTCTTCAATATCTTTTAGTTTTAACAATTCTTCCAATGTAATATATTTTGTACATATTACTTCATACGGAGCTTTTAGACTATATTTAATCTGATGCTTGTCTTTATCCCCGTATATTTTTGTTCCCTTTAATACTTTTAAAAATCCAAGCTGGATTTTCTCAGCATTAAGATTATGTATTCCGTCAAAAGAGATTTTAAAGGAAGAATAATCTTCGTATGGCAGCCCCGCGATCAAATCAAGGTGCATGTGTACATTGTTGCTTTTACTTATTTTTTCAATTACACGGTACAATTTATACTTGTCCATGTGTCTGTTGATTTCACGCAAGGTATCTTCATTCAAGGATTGAACGCCTATTTCAAACTGAAACATATTTACAGGCATTTTCCCAATAAAGTTAAGAAATTCATCATTTATTATATCTGCAGTAATTTCGAAGTGAATTGTCATATAATTTTTATTATTTTCCGTTATATAACGCATTATTTCCATTGATCGCCTGTAATCGGCATTGAATGTTCTGTCAACAAACTTTATTTGCCTTGCCTTAGAATTTAAAAGCATTTTTAAATCCTTTTTTACTCTTTCCATTGAAAAAACTCTCATTTTCTTATCGATTGAAGACATGCAAAAGCTGCAGCTAAAAGGGCATCCTCTTGAAGATTCATAATATATTATTTTATTGGTGAATTCATCGTCGACCTCATATGGATAATTTAAATCATCAAGATTGCTTATAAGCTCTCTTCTATCGTTTATAACTGTATTTCCGTCTTTTCTGAACGCTAAACCATTAATTTTATGCAACTTAGGATTTGTTTTTTGAAATTCTTCAAGAAATTCCTTAAATGTTTCTTCCCCTTCTCCGTAAATAATATAATCTATGAACGGATTCTTTTCCATTATGTTTTTTATTTCAAAAGAAACTTCAGGACCTCCGTATAATATCTTAGCCTTATTTTTTGCTTCCTTTAATATATACGATATATCATTTATATAATCTATATTCCATATATAGCATGAAAAACAAATAAGATCTGCAGCTGCAGCTATAATTTCGCCCAATATATACTCTAACTTTTGATTTATGGTAAATTCCTTTATTTCAATGTCAAACTTACTGCAATATTTTTTTAAATATCTTACAGCTAAATTCGCATGAATAAACTTTGAATCTAAGGTTACCAACAAAATTTTCATATTCTTATCCTCATAAGCCCTGATTTATTTCTGACTATCACATTATTTTCCGTTCTTTGTATAACCTTGCACCTTCCAAGAAGAGGATGGTTAAATAAGGGTTGCTTTAAGCATTCCTTTATATTCGGAATTTTATCCGATATTTTTAACTTCTCGGGATTTATTGTTCCTTTTCTTAGTTTGTACAAATATTCAGAAAAGCTGCTTATTGTATCCCCATTATTATTGGGGGAATCTATTGAATTATTATCGACGGAATTTTTCAGCACATTATTAAAGGTATCTTTCAAGTCTTTTTCTGTAGAATCATTCAAGTCATTACCAATGGTAGCTTTACTTTTAAATATGTAGTTTAATACCCTGTATTTATCAATAGTATTCTCCTCAAAAGATATAGGCTTCGCAATCAATTTTATTCTTTCTCTTTCGAAATCAATTATATAATTTTTATCTGCCATTATTTCATTATTAGCAAAAAAGTCTTTGATTGAAAAATTTATCAGCCTTTCCTTAGTTAATTCTACGATATTTTCAATTGTACTGTTCTCCATGAATTCATAAATTACAGATGAAATAAATATCGCATTTAATATAGTAGTTTTGTTGTATGTATAAAATGTAACTGCCTTTAATACCTCATCAACGGTATTTTTCCACACTGTATTTGACAAAACTATGGGAATAATTTTAAACTCTATAAGCTCATCGTTGCTATTTGATGGCTTTTTATGCTGAAGCCAATAATTGACAGCTTCATCATTCCCGTTCATATAGCATATAAATAGCTCAATTTCTTTTTTGTATCTGTTAACATCAAAAATACACCCTATATTATCTTCATAAGGCATAAGACATTTAACCGTTATTAAAAATAGCTGAAATTCGATACTCTCCGTATCATCATAGCAAAAATCAAGAAGCTCTTTTATTTTTGATTGCATATATTCTCCCTAATCGCAGGGGAATGCAGCAAATTTGTCTGCTCCTTTCGTCGCACAAATTTGGCATTCTTTGCGTTTCAGTATTAACTGCGATTCCATTATACAATCAATTATAAAAATTATCAAATGCTTCTTTATACTCAGAAGCATATTGCAAAACCTTTAAAGAATAATCACTGATTCCTCTTTCATCTTTTAAATTTAAATAATCTTCAAGTCCCTGCTGACCCCTGTTATATGCAGTAAGAGTTTTATGCATGTCCCTGTCGTAAATTCTCCTAAGATATGAAAGCTGTGTGATGGTAAGCTTTAAATTAAATTTCGGGTCTAAAAGCATGTCATGATTATATGAATACCCTAAATTTTCTGCAATGATTTCAGCGGTATTCTCCATAAGCTGACCAAGTCCGCGCTCTCCGTCAGCACCCTTGGCATTTGGATTAAAATCACTTTCTCTTTTTATTAAACCTAATACAATAAACGGGTCTATATTTTTCCCTTTGCTTTCTTCAACAAGAAACTCACAGTAGCTGTAATCCAATCCTGTCAGATTTTCTGCATATTGAATCAGTTTCCTTTCACGAATATATGAATCTCTAAAATCATAAATATATGTTTTTATTATTGGTTGCTGGGGTAATTTGTAATAATTTTGTATATCCTCTGCGCCTGCGGTCATACTGGTATTTACCATCATAAAGTAAGAAAATATACATAGGGCTGTCAAAAGTGTCAAGTATTTTTCTCTTTTCATAACACACCTCCATTTCTTATAACAATTATATTGTAATTTTAATTGTTACTCAATGTAGAAACATGAAATGAATTGTTGAATACTGAGATAATTTGACCTTTTTATAATAATTTCGCAAAGAATCACCGGCACGAAGAAATATCCCTATAATTTTGGGGGCTTTCCTATTAAAAAAGAAACGCATCGCGTTTCTTTTACATTTTTTCAGGGGCTTCCATTCCCAAAAGCTCCAACCCCTTTTTAAGCACCGTATTAACAGTCAGGGTAAGGAGAAGTCTTGCTTTTTTAACTCTTTCATCATCGGTTATAATAGGGCATTCATGATAGAATCGGTTGAATTCCTGCGCAAGACCGACAATGTATCTCGTTATTATAAATGGCTCGTATTTGTCATGTGCAACTATAAGTGCTTCTTTAAAGCCTTGAAGCTTTTTAATTACATTAAACGATTCATTGTCTGTTAAAACCGAATAATCAACTTCCTCGTTTATATCCATATCTGCTTTTCGAAGGATGCTGCAGGTTCTTGCATAAGTGTATTGTACATACGGACCTGTCTCACCTTCAAAGCTCAGTGTTTTATCCCATGAAAATACATAGTCTTTGATTCTGTTGTTGAAAAGCTCCTGGAATATTACTGCTCCTATCCCAACCTGCTTGGCAACCCTTTCTCTATTTTCTAAATTTGGATTTCTTTCATTTATAATTTCCGTAGTTTTTTCGATTGCTTTTTTCAAAACATCCTCTAAAAATACAACTCTTCCTTTACGTGTGGCTAAAGCCCCGTCTTCCAAGCTGACAGTTCCAAACATAACATGCACGCAATCATAAGCCCAGTCATATCCCATTAAATCTATAATTTTTCTCCACTGGTCAAAATGCAGCTTTTGCTGTGCACCAACTACATAAATATTTTTGTAAAAATCATATGTATCTTTTCTGTATTTTGCGGCAGCCACATCTCGGGTTACATAAAGCGTGGAGCCGTCGCTCTTCTGAATGAGAGCATCAGTCAGTCCATATTCTGAAAGCTCTACTATTCTTGCTCCTTCCGATTCCTTGAGAAGGCATTTGTCTTCTAATTCATCGATTATTGCAGGCATTTTATCGGAATAGAAGCTTTCTCCCGCATATGAATCAAATTTAATACCAAACATATCATATACTCGATTGAATTCCATTAAGCTGACTTCTCTGAACCACTGCCATAATCTTAAAGCCTCTTTGTTGCCGTTTTCCAATTCTCTAAACCAATATCTTGCTTCTTCCTTATATTCGGGATGGGTTTCAATTTCCTGATTGTATCTTACATACAGCTTCAATAATTCGGAGATTGGATTTTTTTCAATTGCTTCTACGATTTCAGGAGTTCCCCATTTTTTATAGGCTGATATAAGCATTCCGAACTGTGTTCCGTAATCTCCCAAATGGTTGATTGCTATCGTATTGTAGCCCATGTATTTATAAATATTATTAATTGAATTTCCAATTAATGTTGAACGAATATGACCGATATGGAATGGTTTTGCAATATTGGGAGATGAAAATTCAACAATGACGGTTCTGCCTTTTCCAATGTCTGTGCTTCCGTAATTATCTTTTTGCTCAAAAGCCGGCTTCAGTACTTTTTCTGCAAACTGCTTCTTATTCACAAAGAAATTTACATAGGGTCCCGCACTCTCTATTTTTTCAAACTCATCTACTTTTCCTATTTTTTCAATCATTTCACTTGCTATTGCTGCAGGCGATTTTCTGTACTTTTTTGCAAATTTAAAGCAAGGTACCGCATAATCTCCCATATCCGAATTAGGGGGTATCTCTATTAATTGAAGAGCTTCATCCATAGAAACTTCTTCTATTGACGCAAAAATCTCAGCTACTTTTTCTTTAAAATCCATCTCTCTCCTCCGACTATATTTCATTTATTTAAATTTATAAAAACTCCACCAGCCAATGTAATCAATGATTGCAAACGTGGCTTTGATAATCTTTTTGTAGTCACAATAATATCACAGCATTTTTAAAGTGTCAACTTATAAGTCGCTCTGTCTGACAATTGCCAGCGAATCCGCCAATGAAAAAAAGGAGGTAAATAATCGTTTATAATTACCTCCTAAGTCTTGCAGATTTCTTATCTATCCTTATTCATTTTATTTTATATTTACAATCTTTGCTTCAGTTCTTGTAGTCGTAGCCGCATGCTCGCCTGCCAAACGCCCGAACACAAAGGCTTGCAGCAATCCGTTTCCCGACATATATCCGGGACCTGCCGTATCGGAAAAGCCTTCCATCACTCCTCCTGCGGCGTAAAGTCCTTGTATTAACGTTCCGTCTTCCTTTAATACATGACCAGCCGTGTCTGTTACAAGACCGCCTTGAGTATGCCTGATATCGGCGGTTATTTCAATAGCGTAGTAGGGTCCGTCAAAGTTTTCGGGGAAAAGTGTTCTGTTTAAGCTGTCCTGACCCGTTTTAATTCCATTCGTATAATCATCAATCGCCGCTTTGAAATTATCTTTATTAATATTTAGCACTGTAGCAAGCTCTTCTATGGTATCTGCCTTTTTTAAGATGCCAGCTGCGTCATAATCGGCAAATTTTGCCGTGGAGTCCGCATTTGCTTTATTAAATATCATATAAACATGATAATCCGGTTGTGCCAATACATCCGGAGATAATTCCGAGTATCCCTTATGCTCGTTTGTAAATCTTTCTCCGTTATTGTTAACTAAAATGCCTCCCCTGTAAAGTATGTTTAAATCAACCGAGCCGCGCAATTCCTCGCTGTACACACCGTGCCCCTGGTAAGCCTTCATATTTGCTGCTGCTGCTCCAAGATTCTGACCCCATATTATCCCTTCGCCTGTAGCTCCGGGAGCACCCAACGGATACGCATTAATCATTTCAGGTATATATTTTTCAAGCATTTCAGCGTTTGAAGCAAAACCGCTTGTACACAGCACAGTATTTTCTGCCTTGATTAAAACCGTATCTTTATTGTCTTTTTTTATAAAAGCACCTATTACCTGCCCATTTTCCACGGCTAATTCAACAGCAGGAGAATTTAGCAAAACTTCTATGCCATCATTTTTATTGACATTGTCAATTAATACGTTAGTCATACCTTTGCCGCCGCCTTCAGCTACGTGCATTCGATAATTTGACTGACCGTAATACAAATTATTCGTAATCAGGCTCATTTTAACACCTTGCTCTTCAAGCCATTCAACAATATTTTTAGCATTTTCCGTTACGGTATAAACCAAATCCTTTCTGACACTGTAAGAATTCGGTCTGAATATATCACGGGCAAACAAATCCTGGTTGTCAACTATACCGGCTTCCTGCTGCTGTTTAGTTTCGGCTGCAGGAACTATTCCGCCTGAGAACAAAGTTGCTCCCCCGAGATATCCTAATTTTTCTGCCAGAATTACTTTCTTACCATTTTCAACAGCGGTTAAAGCGCTGGTTAACCCGGCACCTCCGCCTCCGAGCACCAATACGTCCGTCTCTAAAGTTTCTTTATATTGAGGAGCAGCATCTCCTTTTGAAGTCACTATCTGAGATACTTTACCTTCATCATTATTACCTTCGTTATTGTTTCCCGGCGGATTGTTTTGCTCTGTGCATCCCGCTAACGGACTCATTACCAAAATGGCACACATCAATAAACTAATAATTTTTCTCATATAACCTCCTAAGTATGTAAATGTGAAATAATTACACCGTCATTACTATTATTCCAATATTACAATCCTTTATCCATTTATTTCGCAAAATACGCCACCCACAAGGGGATGTGGCTTACGCCGCCTTTATTTTTAATTCCTTTATAAGTCAAGCTCTGTTTCACCGTCTCCCTGAGTTATATGCCATTTTTCATGAC
>DAIMMU010000110.1:0-8607 GCA_036720515.1 Sedimentibacter sp. | reverse complement strand
TATTGTACGATATTAATTTTTCATGTATCAAGAAGTCTGATGTCAAAGCTTTATTTTCGCCGACAGAGGCAACTGAGCACTTTGTATAGCCTTGATTTACATGAATGAATTTTATGCCCGCTTCTTCCAAATAATATTTTAAAACCTGGTCTGTATGCTTAGTATTATGAAAAGCATATCTCCCTATTCTTGCTACATTATATGCTATATCCTCAGGATAGTTTCTGTTAAGAGTTTTTCCACCTTTAATTACTTTTATTCCTATGCTGCCTAAAACATTTCTGTAATAATCATAAACATTTGGAGCTATAACAAAAGTTTCAAAATCTATGGGATGAATTACCATGTCGGGATGACCGTCTACAGGTTCCTGCAAATCAGCGCATTTCAATGTCATTATCGGTTCAATATTTAACTTTTTTATATAATTTAAAATTTCCTCGCTTGCTCTGTAGTCAATGATTACAAAGCGCGGAGTTTTCGTTGGTATGTATGGATTCATATCGTCTCCCGGTTCATTTATTACTGTTACCATAACTTTAGATATTATATCATTGTTATAAAAAAAATTAAATATCACCGTCATAAAAATCCGTACATTTATTTTTTGAAGAAATGGAGACACACCCCTGCCATGTGGATAATCTTCGCCGGCAAGGGGAATGTCCCTAAAAATAAACTTATTTCTCAGTTATTTATCATGCTAAAAAGCTTTATTGCCTGTTCTTTTCTTTTTTTAATTGTTTTTATAATATTTTCATCGTGATTATACAGTTTTTCCTTGTCTGAAAACCTTTCATCTATTGAAACAATTTTGTCACCTTTGACCATTTTATCAGCCAAATATACAACCTCTTTTTCGGTCGGCGTATCAGGTATGATTTTTAACTCCATGTGCTCATCGACTATTTTGGCAATTTCATCATATCCCATATCATTAAGCCACACCGCACCAAGCTTAGCATGCAAAGAATTACCCTTAGCTATATCGTGAAGCATGCCTGCGGCTACAACTACGCCTTGGTTTAAGCTTATGCCCTTTTCGGATAGCATACCGCATAAATCCAAAGCAACATGTGCAACTTTATTGCAATGACTTTTTATATTGTCCGGCAATTTAAAATATTCCTGGATTTTTTCGCACAATTCAACCGACGGACAGCTTTTTTGCATGTTGTATTCCAAGAGTTTAAAATAATCTGTTATATTATCCGCATCCATTACGACTCCCGGATCTGCAAAGCATAATTTCCCGAATTTCTCCGTTTTTGATATCGCTCCCTGCATGCCCATTGTTCCGTCATGCTTAAGCATCAGTTCTATAGCATCACTGCTTAATAACAGAGGGTGACCGGCTATTCCTTCATATGCAGGCTGCACAATATCCAATTTGCCGTCTTTCATTTCTTCGATCATTTTCTTAAGAGTTAACTGCTGTACAAAAGGACTGTCCGCCGGTGTAACAAAAGTCCGGTCAACCGCATTATTTAATTCTTTTAAGCCTATACATACGGAATCAAACATCTGGGTAATGCCGTAGTTCTCATTTCTTACAATTTTTATATCGTAGCCCCTTAGCTTATTCTCTATGTCGATTGCACGAAATCCTGTAACCACAACAATTTTACCTGCCCCTAACGACAGAAAATTACTTATTGCAGTTTCTATTACAGTCTTATCACCGATTTTCATAAGCGGTTTAAAGTCTTTCATCCTATAAGAAAGTCCTCCGGCAACAATGACAGCGCCTGTTTTATAATAACGGCTCGACATATATCTCAACTATGCCTCCGCAAACCATTCCTTCATCTTCTGCTTCTCTTCCGGTCATATCTACTTGAATTAACCGGCATTCATTGTTTTCAATGCTTTGGAATGCAATCTGACGTAAGTTTGCTTCAACACATCCTCCTCCGATAGTTCCTATCATTGTTCCGTCCTTAGATACAATCATTTTTGTTCCTACTTCCCTCGGGGCTGAGCCCTTTCTTGATACTACGGTAACCTGAGCCTTAGGTATATCCTTTGTATTTTCATCCATTATTGCATTTATCAATTCGTCGCTGTAATTGCCTGAGCCTATTTCTTTATTCTTCACTTCTATGAGCTGTGCCATAATTGCAACCGCTATTTCCGCAGGTGTTTCAGCACCAATATTAAGTCCTATCGGAGTATGCACCTTATTCAGCTTATCTCTTGATACACCTTGCTCCTCCATGTAATCCAATACCTTTCTTACACGAGACCTGCTGCCGATCATTCCTATATATGCATTTTCTTTTTCTATAATTTTTTCAAGGCATACTTGGTCATATTTGTGGCCTCTTGTTACTATAATGAAATATGTACCGTTATCTCCTGTAATCTTATCTAAAGCTTTTTCAAATGTTTCACAGATTACATTATCGGCACCCGCTCTGATAGCATTGTCAGTAAACGTATGCCTGTCATCAATAACCGTAACGGGTAAATCCAACAGTTTACACATTTTAATAACTGAAATAGAAATATGTCCCGCTCCGCAAACAACTACATTATTTTCTTTCCTTAGAAATTCTACATAGACTTTTTCTTCATTCAAAGAAATTAACCGGCTTTTTTTATTTTCGGGAACAGCTTTTACTATAGGCTCCCAATCGACCTTATCATTATTGTTATAAATAATTACATCATCTGACAGAATAATTTTGGAGTTGATGTTGCTGCCCGAAACAATGGTGATAACAATATTCTCCTTACTCTTATCAACGTTTAGCAAAGCCTTTATAAATTCCATTTAAATCCTCCTATAATTATTATTCTATGTCACACATAGTTATTTTTTAATGATTCCCCCAATTTTGCCAAGTTCCGAGATATCAGCACATATTTTTAAAGCCTTAAATATTTCTCCGTTAAAAGTCAAAATGTTAACGCTTGCATAACCATGTTTATAAGCAAAACTGTCTTTTATACATATCCCCGATATCTTAGAAATAATTGCCCTGTTTACGCCTGCATGAGCAACTATTAAAATATCACCTGATGTTTCCCGGACAGTATTGTATAATTCTTTCATAGCCCTTGCCCGGCAGGCAGCCATACTTTCTCCGCCTTCAATTATGTAATTTTCTAAATCCTTGCCCCTCTCTTCGTATTCAAGAGGGTATTTTTGTTTTATTTCGGCAAACGACATTCCATCCCATTTGCCTGTGTTAATTTCCGAAAAGCCATCCCTTACTATTACATTCATTTTTTTATCCGCAATAATTTCGGCCGTATGCCTTGACCTCACAAGAGGGCTTGAATATATGCAACTTAAGCTTATATACGAAAAATATTTTTTTAATTCTTCAGCTTCCGCAATTCCTTCATTGCTTAAGGGAATATCTTTTTTGCCAAGGCATATGGGAACATCCTTTAGAAGCTGAGGTCGGCAATGGCGAATAAGAAAAACCTTTCTGATATTATCCATAAAAACTCCATCGTTCTTTTATTAGTTGAAAGTTTATTCTTCTATATATTTTAGAATATTGTTTAGTTTTTCCCCTTCAAACATGTATTTCCTGCTGCAGAAATGGCACACTGTTTCTATTTTTCCGTCTTCTTCAATTATTTCCTTCAAGTCCTTTCTGCCTATTGATATAAGTGCCTGTTCCATTCTTTCCTCCGAGCAGTCACAATTAAAAGCTACAGGAATTTTATCGGTTATTTCAATTTCAAATTCAGAAAATATTTCTTTTGCAATTTTTTCAATATCCTTGTCATTATCGAAATAATCCGATACTGATTTAATATTGCCAAGAGCATTTTCTAATTTATCAAGGTCTTCATCTTCAATAAACGGCAGTGTCTGAACCATGAAACCGCCCGCAGACTTAATGCTGTAATCCGTATCCACTAAAACTCCCAATGCCACAGCCGTATTTTGCTGCTCGGATAAATAATAATAAAGAGCCAAATCCTCTCCTATTTCTCCGGTTACTAAATCGGTGCTTCCCACATAAGGCTCCTTCATACCAATATCCATCATAACGGTAAGCTTGCCCTGGGTGCCTACGGCGCCTCCTACATTTAATTTGCCGTTTTCCTTTAATTCCAAATCCACATGGGGATTATCCACATATCCCTTCACGTGTCCTAAATTATCGGAAACAGCTAAAATTGTGCCTATGGGTCCTCCTCCGTTTATATTTATTGTTAACCTGTCTTTTTCGTTTTTCATCATGAAACCCATCATGAGACCTGCCGTGAGAGTTCTGCCGAGGGCTGCCGAAGCTGTGGGAGTTGTGTTGTGATGCAGCCTTGCTTCTTCAACCGTATTTGTTGACCTTACCATAAAAAGCCTGAAGGTTTGTTTCTTATCCATTGCTCTTATCATGTAATCCATGCTTTGTACTTTGTCCTTTCCGTTTTTCGATTCAACAATGACCCGAATTATTCCAAGTGCTCTGTGTGATGCCGAGAGGGTTCTTATTTATCTTTTTTAGTAAGCATTATAGCCTTTATTTCCTTCAATAAAAATAATATTTTATTAAGAGTAAATTGTACGCTTATTAAAATTATAAAAAACATCACAACAGCTATTACATTTAAATCTATATTCAAATCTATCATAATGTCTCCTAAAATGCGGCTATTATTAATTTTCCTTAATAATATCATATGAAGACAATCATTTCAAGAAATATTCGGCATGCATGGGCTCCACGGCACATATCTTAAATTTCTAAAAATCGCTCCCTAATTTTATTATATCCTTTATTTTAGCCATAATTTTTTCATAGCCTCCGGTTGAATGAGGTATCAGACAATTGGAGCAATCTTTTATCCCGTTGTTTTTAAAGTATTTTCCTCCGCAGTTTTCTTTCAATGCATACAATGGGCAATAACAAAAAAGACAATTGAAATTTTCTTCGCTGTCCGTTTTGTGGCAGGGAAAGTATTCACACTTTCTGTTTTGCGAAAATTTATAATACTTTTTATCTTTGCTTTCATTCGCGGATTTTTCTTTATTCATGTTATACTCCTTTAAGGTTTCACTTTTTCATGCCTGCAATTTCATAAATTTTCTCCATATCCAACGACTTCCTCACACAATCCGCTAAAATATCATATTGGCTTTCCTTATATTTTTTCATGTCAAACTTCTTTAACTCACCTAATAAAAGTCCCTTCTTATCAGCCAAAATTTCAATAATTGCATTTACAGTCCGAGAATTGTCAAAGAAACCGTGAATATAGCTTCCTGCCACATTGCCGTTTACGCAGCCTTCCATTTTGTTTCCTATGGTCATGGGTATTCCATCAATTATTTCCGACTCACCCATGTGTATTTCGTAGCCTTCCACGGGAATTCCCGACAGTTTTTCATAAAAGCCGCTTAACTTATTTATTACACCGCTGTTTTGTGTCGTAGTTTTATCTTTGGAAAAAACCGTTTTGATTTTCAACAGCTTGAGACCTTCGATTTCTCCGCCGCCCTCAACATGTTGCGGGTCGCTGATGGTTTCACCGAGCATCTGATATCCCCCGCATATTCCAAAGACAGCTTTTCCATCATCAGCATGCTTTTTAATTTTGATTTCCAATCCTGTCTGCCTTAACCACTTTAAGTCTTCAATTGTATTTTTTGTCCCCGGAACTATCACCATGTCAGGATTTCCAAAATCTCTTATATTTGAAACATATCTCAGTGAAACACCTTCAATCATTGAAAATACATTGAAATCCGTAAAATTTGAAATTCTTGGCAGCCTTATTACCGCAATATCCACGGAATCTGTGGCATGGTTTGTCAGGCGTTCGGACAAACTGTCTTCATCATCTATGTCAATATTCAAATAAGGAATAACTCCCAGGACATCAACATTCGTAATTTCCTCAAGCATTCTTAATCCGGGCAGGAGCAAGTTAACATCTCCCCTAAACTTGTTTATTACAAACCCTTTCACTCTTGACTTTTCTTCTTCATCAAACAAAAGCATGGTTCCCGCCAAGGAAGCAAAAACTCCTCCCCTGTCAATATCTCCTACTATTATCACCGGTGCATCTGTTAGCTTCGCCATGCCCATATTGACAATATCCATATCTTTTAAATTTATTTCGGCAGGGCTTCCGGCACCTTCGATAACTATTACGTCATATTCACCGGCTAAAGAATTGTAAGCCTTCATAATATGCGGAATCATTTCCTTTTTATAATTGTGGTACCTGCCTGCGCTCATATCTTTGAAAACCTTGCCGTTTAAAACAATTTGAGAACCTTTCTCACCCGTAGGTTTCAGCAAAATAGGATTCATCCTTATATCAGGCTCAATTCCCGCAGCCTCTGCCTGCATAGCCTGAGCCCTTCCCATTTCAAGTCCGTCCTTCGTTATAAACGAATTCAAAGCCATATTCTGGGATTTAAAGGGAGCCGCCTTGTAGCCATCCTGCTTAAATATTTTGCAAAGTGCCGCAACAGTCAAGCTTTTGCCTGCATTGGACGTAGTTCCCTGAACCATTATTACCTTAGCCATATGCTCACTCCTTTATAATCGCTTCTATCACATCAACAGCACCCGTCCCATGCTTTCCGGTAACCGAGCTTGTCTGATGGTCGGCTAAAACTGTTATTTTTGTATTTTTAACATTTTTACATATAACACTTAAAAACTCTTCATCAATCTTTTCTATAAACTTTATTTTCCCGAATGTATCTTTTCTGTGAGATGCTTCATCGGCTCCGTTTATGTGTGCTATTACGAAATCACAGGTACATAATTCCCTCAATACCGCTTCTGCTTTTTCTCTTAAATCAGTGTCCACATCCGATGTGGCATATTTTAATTCCGGCAGCTTTATTTTCATTGCTTTTGAAATACCTTTAACAATTTCAGCGCTGCAAACACAGGAGCATGATTTTTTATGGATATCAAAAAAAGACTTGATTTCTGTTCTTTCCGAAAGACCCCATGGGTAAAATGCATAATCCCCGCGGTTCGATGAAAATTGATTTTCATGCAGAAATTCCTCTAAAACACTGTTATTTATGTTTCTCCTTAATATTTCCATAGGCATTCCCACATTTTCATGGGGAGGCATATTGTTCAGCCTGCCGGTAATCTTTTCTTTATCTATAACCAAAATATTTCTGTAATCGCTTATGTGGTAAAACTTAAGATTATTTTTTGATGAGACCTTCTTTGAAAATTCCTTCATTTCGTTTTTTGTCAAGCCTTCTCCGTTAAATGATTCCAACCTGTTATCTTTAATGCTAACCAAATTACATCTGAGTACCGCTTCTGTGTCCTTGATTTTGATATTTGCCGCCAACGCCTCAAGATATGCCCTGTTTTCAGGTATTAAACTCTCATGTACGCCTAAAATTGTAAGTATGCAGCATAAGCTGTCCGGAATTCTGTTTTTGGGAAAAAATATCTTTTTGCTGTATTTTCCTGTTCTTATCAGCTTATCCAATATCGGCGTTTTTGCATATTCAACCGGAGTCATAAAATTTAATTCTTCTATTTTTTCCTCGCTTGCACCGTCTAATATTACAAGTATTGTTTTCATCTTTTTCCCATTATTTCTTTTAATTTTTCAATGAATATTTTGTTTTCTTCCTTCGTTCTCACCGCAATCCTATAGTATTCACTGCTTAAATTCACATAATTTGAACAGCTTCTTATTAATATTTTCCTTTTAAGCATTTGTTTTTTTAAGTCTAAAATATCTGTTTTGAATAGAATATAATTCGCATGTGATTCATAAGCCTTAATTCCCGATTTTTCCAATTCGTCAAAAAGATAATTTCTTTGTTCCTTCACATAGGATACAGTTCTTTTTAAGTATTCCCGTTCTTTCAGGGCGGCAATACCGGCAGCCTGGGCAACGGTCGAAACATTCCAGGGCGGTCCCGTTGATTTTAAATTGTTTATTAATTCCGCATTTGAGGACATGCAATAACCAAGTCGTATCCCCGGTATTGCAAATATTTTTGTAAATGCCTTTATAACAATCAAATTATCATATTTGTCAAGCAAATCCACCGTGCTGTATTTTTCAGAATTTCCTGTAAAATCCAAGAAGCATTCGTCTACAGCCAAAAAAGCATTTCTTTCTTTTAATTTTATAATCATTTTTTCAAGAATGATTTTTTCCGTTAGCTGACCTGTCGGATTGTTTGGGTTACATATGAAAGCAATGTCCGTTTTTTCATTGATGCAGTTTAAAATATCTTCCGTAACTTTGAAGCTGTCTTCCTCTTTCAAACAGTAATAATTTATAACCGTCCCAAATAATTTCATGGATTTCTCATATTCACTGAAGGAAGGCGCAATAATCATACCTGCTTCAGGCTTAAGGCAGGCTGATATTCTATATATCGCTTCGGCAGCTCCGTTAGAAACAAATATAAATTCCTTGGGAACATTTTCATATGCGGATATGGCATCAATAAGCATTCTTGAGTTTATATCCGGATACCTGCCGGTGTGTTTAATTGAATTGACCGCTGCTAAGGCAACTGTTTCCGGTACTCCCAACGGATTGATGTTTGATGAAAAATCCATAATATCATCTTCATTGTAACCCGATATTTCGGAAGCGGTGTAAATATCAGCTCCGTGTGTTTCCATATTTTCT
>DAIMMU010000109.1:0-8628 GCA_036720515.1 Sedimentibacter sp. | reverse complement strand
TGCTTTTTAAAGAAAAAATAGGATTTGCAACAATTTTAAATACTATATTAATAGGAGTTTTTGCTGATTTAATTGTAAGTTTAAATATTATTCCATATATGACGAACTTTTTTACCGGCTTATTAATGCTTGTTACAGGGCAGATTGTAATATGTTATGCAACCTACCTTTATATAAGTGTGGGTCTTTGTTCAGGCCCCAGAGATACTTTGATGGTTGCTTTAGGAAAGAAATTCCCGAATGTGCCTATAGGTATAGTTAGGGGTTTTATTGAAGGTAATGTTTTGTTAATCGGCTGGCTTTTAGGTGCAAAGGTAGGTATAGGCACGGTTATTTATGTGTTCGGCATAGGCTTTGTACTTCAGACTACATTTAAATTGCTTAAATTTGATGTAAAATCAGTTGTACATGAAAGTGTATTCGACACTGTAAATATATTTAAAAAAATGTACGCAAAATCTTAAGAGAGGTAAATATGTGCGGTAGATATTACATTGATATTGATAACGAAGAAATCAAAAGGATTATTGATGAAGCTCAAAGGAATATTTACGAAAACTACAAAACAGGTGAAATTTTCCCGACAAACATTGCTCCCATCTATATAGAGGATAATAATAAAATGAAGACTGCCTTAGCAAAATGGGGTTTCCCAAAATGGGATGGCAAGGGTGTAATAATTAATACAAGAGCCGAATCAATAAATGATAAGGAAATGTTTAAAAGATTGATTTCATGCAAAAGGTGTATTGTACCCGCTTCTTACTATTTTGAATGGAAGCAGGGGGAACATGGTAAAGACAAATATAAAATAAGTAATCCAAATTCCAATGTTTACATGGCTGGGTTGTGTAATGTGGTTACAAATAAAGAAAACAAGCAATTAAGCTTGTTTGAAACTACTGATATTTTCTATACCGTAATAACCCGCAATGCAAATAAATCGGTATCACACATTCACAGCAGAATGCCCTTGGTTTTTAACAATGAGGAAATGCATGAATGGATAAATGGACAAAGTATTGATGAATTAATGAAAACTGATCATAATCTTTTTGGTAAAATCACTGAGTAATAGAGCTAAGCTTTGATTTAACCTCTAATAAGTCCTTCCAAGCATCTTTTTTTGCTGCTTCATTTCTCAAAAGATATGAAGGATGAAAAGTGGGCATGAAATAAATATTTCCCTTTTTTACAAATATTCCTCGTTGCTTACTTATGGTTAAATTAGTATCTATAAGGTTTTTTGCCGCTACAGCCCCCAAGCATACAATGATTTTAGGATTAATCAATTTAACCTGCCACCTTAAATAGTCAAGGCATTCATTACATTCGTCCTCCATAGGATTTCTGTTTTCAGGAGGTCTGCATTTCACAACATTTGCTATGTACACATCACTGCGCTTATAGTTAATGGCTTCAATCATTTTATCAAGCAATTGTCCTGCTTTTCCTACAAATGGTCTTCCCTGCACATCCTCGTAATAGCCCGGGCCTTCCCCGACAAACATAATGTCAGCATCTTCATTACCCTCTCCAAAAACTACATTTGTGCGGGTTTCGGACAATCTGCATTTTCTGCATTTAAAACAAAACTTACGCAACTCATCCATTGTATACATATTGCACCTCTACAAGCTTAAATCAATGTGGCAGTAGCCATTCGGATTTTTCTTAAGATATTTTTGATGGTATTCTTCTGCCTTATAAAAATTTTTAAGCTTTTCAACCTCCGTAACTATAGGCTTCCTGTATTTTTTCTGTTCATTTTCAAGAGAATTCCTGATAATGTCTAAATCATTTTCGTCCTTATAATATATTCCTGTTCTATATTGAGTACCAATATCTCCTCCCTGTCTGTTTAACAAGGTTGGATCAATTACCTTCCAAAAATCCTCTAAAATTTTATTTAAAGTTATTTTACTTTCATCATATTTAATAAAAACAGTTTCCGCATAACCTGTTTTGTTGGTGCATACTTGTTCATATGCGGGATTTTCCGTATTGCCATTTGCGTAGCCTGCAATAGTTTCAATCACGCCATTTCTTAAATCAAAAAATGCCTGCAATCCCCAGAAGCACCCGCCTGCCAAATAAACTTCCTTCATTTTAACAACTCTCCTATTTATAATATATCAATATTATATACTAAATTTAGAGAAAGCAAAATAATTATTATCAAACATAAAATATTTGACAATACCTTGCAATTTTTTGTTCTAAATTATCCAGGCTAATAATTCTTACCTCTCTGATTGTTTCTTTTCCTTTAATATATAATAGTATTACGGGAACGGTAAATACATTAAAGCTTGCAGATATATTTAAGCTCTTATCAGCTTCAACCTTTACAGCTTTAATATTAGGATATCCTTTAATCATATTTTCAACTTTAGGCATCATTGTCCCGCATACACCGCATGCTTCACTTGTAAAATAAATCATCAGCATATCATTGTTTTCTATAAGCTCCGCCAATTTTTCATAAGATGTTATAATTTCCATATCGACCTCATTTATAGTATTTATTAACATTTTACCATAATTTCATTAAATTAATCAATTTTTTGTAAATAAAAAAAATACTTGCATACTATATTATTATATGCTAATATTCTAATATAGTAATATATAGGTGTAAGGAGATAAGTATGATAGATTTTGGTGATAAAGAAAAAACAAAAGCATTATTATCGGAAAAGGCAGAACTGTTTAAATCAATAGCCCATCCCGTAAGACTCTGTATTTTGGCAATGCTGATTAAAGAAAAACAAAGCAATGTTACTGATATCCAATGCTGCTTAGATGTTCCGCAGCCTACGGTATCTCAGCATCTTTCTAAGCTTAAATCAGCAGGGATACTTTCGTCGGAAAGAAACGGTACGGAAATTATTTATAAGATTATAAATGAAGAAGTAAAAAATATAATAATTCAAATTTTGGATAATTAATAAGGAGGACATATGAGTAAGAAAATTTTAATAATCGGCGGCGTAGCTGGAGGCGCAACCGCTGCAGCAAGACTGCGAAGACTTGATGAAAATTCGGAAATTATAATGTTTGAAAGAGGTCCTTATATATCTTATGCAAACTGTGGACTTCCATACCATATAGGCAATGTAATAAAGGAAAGGTCATCCTTATTGTTGCAAACTCCGGAAGCCATGTCAAGCAAGTATAATATAGATGTTCGCATTGAGTCGGAAGTTATTTCAATTAACAAAGAAAACAAAACCGTAGATGTTAAAAAATTAAAAACAGGCGAAACTTATACTGAGAGTTATGATACCTTGATTATATCTACCGGTTCATCGCCTTTAAAACCGCCTATCGAAGGAATCAATTCACCGGGAATCTTTACCTTATGGACTGTTCCCGATACTGATGAAATTAAAAGATTCATAAATGAAAGAAAACCGAAAAATGCAGTTGTAATAGGCGGGGGATTTATAGGCCTTGAGGTTGCCGAAAATCTTGCGTCTGCAGGAATAAATGTTGCCGTAGCTGAAGCAATGGACCAGGTTATGGCTCCGGTAGATTATGAAATGGCTCAGTTAGTGCAGGAAAATATGGTATCAAACAATGTCAATTTAATCTTAGGTGACGGCGTTTCGAAGTTCAGCAATGAAAAAGACAGTGTATTAATAACTTTATCAAGCGGCAGAACATTATCAGCCGACATGGTTATACTATCCATCGGTGTTCGCCCAAACGGTCAGTTAGCAAAAGATTCAGGTCTTGAAATTAACCAAAGAGGCGGAATAATTACAGATAAATACTTAAAAACATCAGATCCGAATATATATGCAATCGGAGATGTTATTGAAGTTGAGGAATATATAAACAAGGGTAAGGCAATGATAGCACTTGCAGGTCCCGCCAACAAACAGGGAAGAATATGCGCTGACAATATCTATGGTGCACAGGAAGAATATAAAGGTACTCAGGGAACATCAATAGCTAAGGTTTTTGATTTAACCGTTGCTTCTACAGGCGCAAACGAAAAAACCCTTGTCAGAATGGGAATGATCGAAGGTAAAGACTACTATACCGCAACAATCTCACAAAAATCACATGCGGGTTATTATCCGGAGTCTTCTGAAATGATATTGAAGCTTATATTTTCAACTGACGGTCAAAAGATTTACGGAGCTCAAATTGTAGGAGAAGATGGTGTTGATAAACGAATAGATACAATTGCAACAGCAATTCGTTTAGGCGGCAGTATTTATGATTTAAAGGAATTGGAGCTTGCTTATGCACCACCTTATTCTTCCGCCAAAGACCCGGTTAATATGTTAGGCTTTGTTGCTGAAAATATTATACAGAATAAAGTAAAATTCAGCAAATGGAATGATTTAGACCCTTCAAAGCCAAGTGCATACACACTGCTTGATATTCGGGAGGAAATGGAACACATGGTATTTGATATACCTGGAACAGTAAACATTCCTCTGGGTGAGCTTCGAAGCAGAATGTCAGAATTAAACAAGGATGATAATATAATTGTACTTTGTGCTATAGGAGTACGTTCTTACAATGCAGCAAGGGCTTTAATGGAGAATGGCTTTAAAAATGTTCAGGTTTATCCGGCAGGAACAAATTTCTACAAATCGGTTTATTATAAACATTTTAATGATGATGCGCATAATTCAAATGAACCGGCTGATACAATAAATACAAATAATTTAGGCACTGACACAACAGAGGAAATAAAAGCATCCATTCAGGTAGACTGCAGCGGACTGCAGTGTCCGGGTCCCATTATGAAGGTTTATGAAACAATAAAGAATGTAAATGACGGAGATATAATTCAAGTATCTGCAACCGATTCCGGATTTGCAAAAGATATTGAAGCGTGGAGCAGAAGAACAGGAAATACCCTTATAAAAGTTGAAAAGAAAGGCAAAAATAATATTGTATATTTGCAGAAGGGAACTTCCGTCAAGCAATCCGAAGCAGTACTGACAAGCAAAAATACGGCTTTCCCGCCTGCAAATGACGGAAAAACTATTATTGTATTCAGCGGCGATATGGATAAGGTATTAGCATCCTTTGTTATTGCAAACGGTGCTGCTGCCATGGGAAGACCTGTTACTATGTTTTTTACATTTTGGGGACTCAATGTTTTGAGAAAAACCGAACCTCAAAGCGTTAAAAAACCATTCATTGATGCAATGTTCGGTAAAATGATGCCTCAGGGAGTAAGTAAGCTTAAGCTTTCAAAAATGAACATGGGAGGCATGGGAACTTTAATGATGCGCAAAGTAATGAAGGACAAAAATATTGATTCATTAGAGGACTTAATTAAAAAGGCAATGGCTAATGGTGTAAAAATGATTGCTTGCACAATGTCCATGGATGTAATGGGTATTACAAAGGAAGAATTAATAGATGGAATCGAGTATGCAGGTGTAGGAACATATTTAGGCGATGCCGAAGAATCAAACGTAAATTTGTTTATCTAAAGTTTAAAGGATTTGAGTTTTAAGCTCAAATCCTTTCTTTATCTGCTTATATTATTACACTTCATCGTCCTCTGCTTCCTTCCAAAAGCACCTGAACATCAAAAGCCGTGGTTTGAGGCGGTATACTCATAGTCTGGAAATTTGCATGTTCAACCACAACAAAATCTCCCGGTCTGATATCTCTTAACCTGATTCTCCTTCCTCTCCTGTCCCTGATAACAGTTGCATCAGTTATTACAAAACGCATTTGACTGTAAATATCATTAGGTCTTCCCGTCAAAAGAAATCCATTATTTGTATCTACGTCTATTACTCTGCCTTCGGTAATATTTGTATCCATTTGATTAATTACAGTAATTCTAAAAGCTCTTGCCTGAGGAGGTATACTTCTGGTCATACTCGCGGAAAATTCAGCATCAACCCTCATGCCTTCCCTTAAATCTCTTAATGTTAAATTCTGTCCAAATTGATCTCTTATTATAGTATCTCTGCCGACTATCAATTTAACCAATTCCATATGAATCATGCCGTAATCTCCCATAACGCCGTATGAAATGGTAACATATCCTGTTCCTGTCCTAAAGTCTGATGATATTTCTTCAATAATGGCATTTTCAGCATGTATAACATTTCTTGAACCTCTGAATCTTTGATAATTTAACAAATCATCCATATTGCACCTCACTAATATAACGTATAACAATATATTCAATATTTTTAGCAATGTGCTAAAATAGGTTGACGAACTAAACCAATCATTTATTATGTACCGCTTATATAAAAAGGTTGCCTCTTATGAGGCAACTATTTTTTAATGGAACAGCCATTGGCTTTGCTGCATCCGGAGCATCCGGAGCAGCAGCTGCCGCTTTTCTTTTGTTTTTTCATTATTTTGACTATACCTGCAACAATTGCGGCAATAATCAAAAGAATAACGCCATCTGCAAGGTTCATTTAACCCTCCTAAATAAACAAGCTTCCGATTTGATAAACAAGCATACCTGCTATAAATGCAGTAACCGTCTGGTATAATGCAGCCAAAGCAGCATACTTCAGTGAGCCCAATTCTCTTTTTGTTGCTGCAAAGGCAGCAATGCAAGGCATGTACAATAAAACAAATGTTAAAAATGCAAATGCGCTTAAAGGAGAAAACATTGTAAACATGACTTCTGAAAGCTGAGAATCTGTAACGGCTCCGGTTAATACGCTCAATGTGCTTACAACGGCCTCCTTGGCTGTTAATCCGGTTATGAGTGCCGTCGAAGCTCTCCAGTCGTTAAATCCCAATGGTATAAAAATCGGCGCAATCAGGGAGCCTAAGTAAGCCAAAATACTGTTTGAGCTGTCTTCAACCATGTCAAATGACCAGTTAAAGCTTTGCAAGAACCATATGATTATTGTACCTAAGAAGATTACCGTAAAAGCTCTTTGTATAAAATCCTTGCCCTTTTCCCACATATGAATCAAAACACTTCTTCTTGAAGGTATTCTGTAGGCAGGCAGTTCCATTACAAAGGGAACCGGTTCTCCCTTAAATATTGTGTTTTTTAATAATAAACCAGATATTACCGCCGCTATAATGCCCATAATATATAGTCCAATCATAACAATTGCAGCATTATCGGGAAAGAAGGCAACGGTTATCATACCGTAAATAGGAAGCTTGGCACTGCATGACATGAAAGGAGTCAAAACTATTGTCATTTTTCTGTCTCTTTCACTTGCCAATGTTCTTGTTGCCATAATTGCAGGAACACTGCATCCAAAACCGATTAGCATGGGAACGAAGGATCTGCCCGACAATCCTATTTTTCTAAGGAGTTTATCCATTAAGAATGCCACTCTTGCCATATAGCCGCTGTCTTCCAAAAGGGATAAAAAGAAAAATAAGATTACTATAAGCGGAAGAAATGACAATACACTTCCCACTCCCGCAAATATACCGTCAATTACCAAGGAATGCAACCAGTCGCTCACATCAAAGGCAATCATTGCATTTGATGTGATTTCGGTAATTGCGCCGATCAGTTCTTCCAACAATCCCTGAAGGGGAGCACCTATCACATTAAATGTCATCCAAAAAATAAAAAACATTATTCCAAAAAATATTGGTATCCCAAAGTATTTATGTGTCAATACCTCATCTATTTTTTCAGAGCGCTGCTGCTCTTTTGTTTCCTGCTTTTTAACAACCGTTTCCGAACAAATTTGTTCAATATAGCAATATCTCATATCGGCTAAAGCAGCTTCCCTGTCGGTTTGTAAAGCTGCTTCCATATCCTTAACCACATGCTCTATAATGTGCAGCTGATTTTCAGTTATTTTTAAACTTTTAATCGTAGGTTCATCACCTTCTACAAGTTTTGTCGCGGCAAATCTGACAGGATAACCTGCAGCCTCCGCCTGCTCATCTATTAAGTGAGAAATCGAATGTATTGCTTTGTGCACTTCACCTACACAAAAATCAAGTTTCTTAGGACTTGACTTTTCCTTAACAGTCTTTATGACAACATCAATCAGCTCAGATATTCCTTCACCTTTGCTTGCGGATATGGGAACAACAGGAACTCCCAAATGACAGGATAATTTTTTTACATCTATGGAGTTCCCGCTGGCTGTAACTTCATCCATCATATTCAATGCGATAACCATAGGTATGGATAAATCCATAAGCTGAAGCGTCAAGTATAGATTTCTTTCAATATTTGTTGCATCAACAATATTCAATATTAAATCAGGGTTTTCTTTCAGTAAAAAATCCCTGGTAACCACCTCTTCCATTGTATATGGAGACAATGAATAAATCCCGGGTAAATCCACTAAAGAAATATCCTTATATTTTTTTAATTGACCTTCCTTTTTCTCAATTGTCACACCGGGAAAATTGCCAACATGTTGATTGCTTCCTGTCAGATTGTTATACAAAGTAGTTTTCCCGGAATTCTGATTTCCCGCAAGAGCAATTACATGCATTCTTCAAATACCTCTTTCAGTTCTATTTTTGCTGCTTCATCTTTTCGTATTGTCAAAATATAGCTTCTCAAAGATAATTCTATGGGATCACCCATTGGTGCAACCTTTCTCACCTTTACACGGGTATTTGGCGTCAAACCCATGTCAAGAAGCCTTCTTCTTAATAAACCTTGTCCGCCTATTGCCG
>DAIMMU010000108.1:0-8643 GCA_036720515.1 Sedimentibacter sp. | reverse complement strand
TCAACGTGCTTGTCGCTGATGTCAACACCCTGCATTCTGTAAACTCTTTGCACTTCCATCAGAATATATGATTCCAATGCTTTCATACCCTTAATGTTCAAAATGTCATGTGGATTAATTGAACCATCGGTAATTTTATCTCCTGCTTCTATATAATCACCTTCGGTTACTAAAATTTTAGAACCGTAGGGTATTAAGTATGTCTTGCTTTCCACTTCATCCATATTGGTAATTGTAACTTCTCTTTTGTGTGCTTTTTCAGTTAAAGTTACTTTTCCCGGAATTTCAGAAATTATAGCCTGACCTTTCGGCTTTCTTGCTTCAAACAGCTCTTCGATACGGGGCAAACCTTGAGTGATATCTGCGGCTGCCGCAATACCTCCGGTATGGAATGTACGCATTGTAAGCTGTGTACCGGGTTCACCTATTGACTGAGCGGCAATAATACCGACTGCAGCTCCCACATTCACGGGCTTTCCTGTCGCAAGGTTGGTACCGTAGCATTTTGCACATACTCCATGTACCGTTTTGCAGGTAAGAACACTTCTTACCTTAACTTTATTAATTCCCGAATTCTGGATTCTGACAGCCATGTCTTCAGATATAAATTCACCGGCTTTTACAAATATCTCACCTGTCTCAGGGTGTACTATATCATCTGCAGCAAATCTGTCGGCACACCTTTCGCTTAACTTTTCAATCTCTTCCTTGCCGTCTACAAAAGCTTCAACCTCAATACCGTCTGTTGTGCCGCAATCCGGCTCTCTGACAATAACATCCTGGCTTACGTCAACAAGTCTTCTTGTTAAATATCCTGAGTCTGCTGTTCTAAGAGCAGTATCCGTTAAACCTTTACGGGCTCCCGTAGCAGACAGGAAGAATTCAAGAACGGAAAGTCCTTCACGGAAATTTGATTTAACAGGAACCTCAACAGTCTTACCTACGGCACTTGCCATAAGACCACGCATGCCGGCAAGCTGTTTAATCTGGTTACGTCCTCCACGGGCTCCTGACACAGACATAATATAAATGGAGTTTAAAGGATCAAGATTATCCATTAAAGCATTTGTAACATCTTCCGTAGTCTGGTTCCAGATTTTTATTACATTTTCATATCTTTCTTCATCGGTCATCAAGCCTCTTCTATACTTCTTTTCGTATTCCAAAACCTGCTTTTCCGCTTTTTCAATAAGAGATTTCTTTTCATCGGGAACCGTAATATCGCTTACGGAAATGGTAATGGCTCCAACAGTCGAATATCTGTAGCCCTTGGATTTAATTCCGTCCAAAACTTCAGCTGTCTTAGAATTCCCGTGTTTTCTGAAGCAACGGTATATTATTTCTTCTAATGATTTTTTGGTTACTGTTTTGTCAACTTCAAGTGAAAATTTATCTTTTTCCCTGTCGACAAATCCTAAATCCTGCGGAATACCTTCATTGAATATAAATCTTCCGACTGTGGCTTCAACTAATTTTGTTTCGTCTCCGACAGTTTTTCTTACCTTAACTTTGGCATGCAAATCAACATTCCTGTTGAAATATGCCATCTTCATTTCATCATAATCCTTGAAAATCATTCCCTGACCCTTAGAATCTTCAATTTCCAAAGTCATGTAATAGCTTCCCAAAACCATGTCCTGTGTTGGAGTTGTAATTGGTCTTCCATCCTTTGGTGCAAGAATGTTGTTAACCGACATCATCAAGAATCTTGATTCCGCCTGTGCCTCTACGGAAAGAGGAACGTGAACAGCCATCTGGTCACCGTCAAAGTCAGCATTGTATGCCGTACATACCAACGGGTGAAGCTTAATAGCCTTACCTTCGACAAGTACAGGCTCAAAAGACTGAATTCCCAATCTATGAAGAGTCGGAGCACGGTTTAACATTACAGTGTGGTCCTTGATTATTTCATCCAATACATCCCATACTGCCGTATCAACCTTTTCAACCTTTTTCTTTGCACTTTTTATGTTATGGGCAGCTCCTGTTTCAACAAGCTTTTTCATAACAAATGGCTTAAATAATTCAAGAGCCATTTTCTTAGGAAGACCGCATTGGTTAAACTTCAGTTCAGGTCCTACGACTATAACCGAACGGCCTGAATAGTCAACACGCTTGCCAAGAAGATTTTGTCTGAAACGGCCTTGTTTTCCCTTAAGCATATCAGAAAGTGATTTTAAAGGTCTGTTTCCTGGACCTGTTACAGGTCTTCCCCGTCTTCCGTTATCTATCAAAGCATCAACTGCTTCCTGAAGCATTCTTTTTTCATTTCTTACGATTATATCAGGAGCTCCTAAATCAAGGAGTCTTTTTAAACGGTTGTTTCTGTTTATTACTCTTCTGTACAAGTCATTTAAATCTGAAGTAGCAAAACGACCTCCGTCCAATTGTACCATCGGTCTTAATTCAGGAGGAATGACAGGTACAACATCCAAAATCATCCATTCAGGGCGGTTGCCTGAAACTCTGAAGGCTTCAATTACTTCAAGCCTCCTGGTAATTCTGATTTTTTTCTGTCCCTTGCTGTCTTTTAACTGACTTTTTAATTCAGCAGCTTCACCTTCAAGATCTATTTTTTCAAGAAGTTTTTTGATAGCTTCAGCTCCCATTTCAGCTTTAAATGCATTCTTATAGTGATCCTTGTATTCTCTGTATTCCATTTCAGTCAATAATTGTTTATCAGAAAGCGAAGTGTCTCCTGCTTCCGTAACAACATATTGAGCAAAGTATAAAACTTTTTCAAGTGCTCTTGGTGACATATCAAGAATAAGACCCATTCTTGAAGGAATACCCTTAAAATACCATATGTGGGAAACGGGAGCGGCAAGCTCGATGTGTCCCATTCTTTCTCTTCTTACTTTCGCTTTTGTAACCTCGACTCCGCAACGGTCACAAACTACGCCTTTGTATCTTACTCTTTTATACTTTCCGCAATGGCATTCCCAGTCCTTTGTGGGACCGAATATTTTTTCGCAGAACAGTCCATCCTTTTCAGGTTTTAAAGTTCGGTAATTTATTGTTTCAGGTTTTTTGACTTCCCCTCTTGACCATTGTCTGATTTTATCGGGAGAAGCCAACCCAATTCTTATTGATTCGAAATTATTGTAATCTACCAAGGAGTTCGCTCCCTTCATTATAATTTTATAATTTAATTTTCAATCGGTCCTTGTAATTTATTTTGGGTGACATTTTCTCTGCCCCACCACATACCTTATTGCAACTCATCGTCGTTGTCATAATCGTCTTCTTCTATTTCCAAATCATCTAATATATCCGAATCCAAATCATCAATATCGTCAATATCTTCCGTTTCTTCGGAGTCAATCTGCATACCTTCCATATCCTCTCCGACAATAGCCATATCACCTAAGTTTTCGGTATCAACAGGTATGTCATCATCCCCGTCCATAGTATCGATTATTTCAACTTCAGCATCATCACTGGTAATAATTTTTATATCCAAAGCCAAGCTCTGCAATTCTTTTACAAGTACCTTGAAAGATTCAGGGATTCCCGGTTCAGGAATATTTTCACCTTTGACAATTGCTTCATATGTTTTAACCCTTCCGTTAACATCATCGGATTTTACGGTTAATATTTCCTGCAATGTATGAGCTGCTCCATATGCTTCCAAAGCCCAAACTTCCATTTCACCGAATCTTTGACCGCCAAATTGAGCTTTACCGCCCAAAGGCTGCTGTGTAACCAATGAATAAGGTCCGGTTGATCTGGCATGTATTTTATCGTCAACAAGATGGTGAAGTTTCAGCATATACATATATCCCACCGTTACCGGTCCGTCGAAATAATTGCCCGAACGTCCGTCTCTAAGTTCAATTTTACCGCTCCTTGGGTAGCCTGCCATTTCAAGAGCATCCCATATGTCATCTTCAACCGCACCGTCAAATACAGGTGTTGCAACATTCCAGCCTAACTTCTTGGCAGCTAATCCAAGATGGACTTCCAAAACCTGACCTATATTCATACGGGAAGGAACACCAAGCGGATTTAAAACAACCTGCAGCGGAGTGCCATCAGGCAAGAAAGGCATATCTTCTTCCGGCATAATGCGTGAAATAACACCCTTGTTACCGTGACGTCCGCACATTTTGTCACCAACATTTATTTTACGTTTTGTAGCAATATAAACTCTTACAAGCTTGCTTACTCCCGGACTCAGTTCGTCTCCGTTCTCTCTGGTAAATACCTTTACATCAACGATTATACCGGTTTCGCCGTGGGGTACTTTTAACGAGGTATCTCTTACTTCTCTTGCTTTTTCACCGAAAATTGCTCGCAGGAGCCTTTCCTCGGCAGTTAATTCGGTTTCGCCCTTAGGAGTAACCTTTCCTACAAGAATATCTCCGGATTTAACCTCAGCACCGATTCTGATAATTCCTCTTTCATCCAAATCCTTCAGAGAATCATCTCCGACATTTGGGATATCCCTTGTTATTTCTTCAGGTCCAAGCTTAGTATCCCTTGCTTCGGATTCATATTCCTCAATATGGACGGATGTTAAAACATCATCCATAACCAACTTTTCATTTAGCAGCATGGCATCTTCGTAGTTATAACCTTCCCAGGTCATAAATCCTATTAAAAGATTCTTTCCGATAGCCATATCGCCGTTATCTGTCGAAGGACCGTCAGCGATTATCTGACCTCTTTTTATTTCGTCGCCTTTATATACAATTGGTCTTTGATTTACACAAGTACCGCTGTTTGAACGTTTGAATTTAAGAAGCGGATATTTGTCAATCATACCATTGTCGTTTCTTCTTACTAATATTTCGGAGGCATTTACAGAAACTGCTTTTCCGTCATACTCAGCAACAATTACAGCACCGGAATCCTTAGCTGCTTTGTATTCCAAACCTGTTCCGATTATTGGCGCTTCCGTAACCAACAGGGGCACTGCCTGCCTTTGCATGTTTGCACCCATAAGGGCACGGTTGGCATCGTCATTTTCCAAGAACGGTATCATACCTGTCCCTATGGAAATTACCTGTTTTGGAGAAACCTCCATGTAATCAACCATATCCTTCGAAACAATTTCATTTATACCGTCAATTCCTCTTACAACAACACGGCTGTGTTCAAATGTGCCGTCCTCATTTAAAGGCTCGTATGACTGAGCGATTATTTTTGTATCTTCTACATCCGCAGTGATATAATCTATTATATCAGTTACTTTCCCCGTTGCCTTATCAACTCTCCTGTAAGGAGATTCCAAAAATCCATAGTCATTAATTCTTGCATATGTTGCAAGAGAAGTAATAAGACCAATGTTAGGACCTTCAGGTGTTTCAATGGGACACATCCTGCCGTAATGGGAATGGTGAACGTCTCTTACTTCAAAGCTTGCCCTGTCTCTACTTAATCCGCCTGGTCCAAGAGCAGACATTCTTCTTTTGTGAGTAAGTTCAGCTAAGGGATTTGTCTGATCCATAAACTGAGATAACTGGCTGGAGCCAAAGAACTCCTTGATTGCCGCAGAAACAGGTCTTATATTTATCAGAACCTGCGGTGTAACAACATCCACATCCTGAATAGTCATTCTTTCTCTGACTACTCTTTCCATTCTTGACAAACCTACTCTTACTTGATTTTGCAGCAACTCCCCTACAGAACGCAGCCTTCTGTTGCCAAGGTGGTCAATATCATCAGTCTTGCCTATGCCTTTAAACAAACCTAAATGGTAGTTGACTGAAGCATACATATCATCCTTGACTATATGTTTTGGAGATAATGAATAAATTTCTTCCTGTTCTTTATCAAATATATTATTTTCGGAAGCAGGAATTTGTTTTAATGACTCAATTATCGCTTTTTCTATTTCTTCTGTTGAGCTGTTTTCATCCAGTATCTTTTTCATAACCGGATAGTAAACCTTCTCTTTTATACCTAACTTTTCAAAATCTATATCTAAACCAAATACCTTTGGATCTACAAACTTGTTGCTTATTACCTTGGATACTTTATCATCGGAATTAAGAATGTTTACTGAAAATATGCCTGCTGCTTCTAATTTAAAAATTAATTCACTGTTGAAGGTATCGCCTTTAGAAACTAATATTTCACCGGTTTCCTTATCAATTATATCCTCTGCCGCTCGCTTTCCGATAATTCTGTTTTCCAGGCAAAGCTTTTTATTTAATTTATATCTGCCGACCTTCGCAAGATCATACCTCTTGTAGTCAAAAAATAAGGATTTTATTAATGACTTCGCACTGTCATATGTAGGAGGTTCTCCCGGTCTTAGTCTTTTATAAATTTCTATTAATGCTTCTTCTGAGTTGGCAGTGTTGTCCTTTTCTAAAGTTTTTAAAAGCTGCTCAGTTTCCCCCAATAATTCTATTATCTGAGAATTAGTAGGAATATCCATGGCTCTTACTAGCACCGAGGCAGGTATTTTTCTTGTTCTGTCTACTCTGACATAAATTATATCATTGGAATCTGTTTCAAATTCCAACCATGCTCCCCTGTTGGGAATCACTGTTGCTTGATATAATTCCTTGCCGACCTTATCCCTTTCCATGTTGTAATAAACGCCCGGTGAGCGAACTAACTGACTTACAATAACACGTTCCGCACCGTTTATTATGAATGTTCCCTTTTCCGTCATAAGAGGGAATTCACCCATAAACGCTTCTTGCTCTTTGATTTCGCCCGTTTCCTTATTTATCAATCTTACCTTAAGCTTTAGCGGTACTGAATATGTTGCATCTCTTTCTTTACACTCTACCTGATCGAATTTCGGGTCACCAAATAAAGAATGATCAACAAACTCCAGAATTAAATTGCCGGTATAATCCTCTATCGGAGAAATATCATCAAAAACTTCTCTGAGTCCCTCACTTAAGAACCAATCGTAAGATTTTTTCTGAACCTCGATTAAATCCGGCAATTCTAAAACTTCATTAATTTTAGAGTAAGACATTCTTACCCTATTACCTATTTTCACAGGATGCGGCATTTTTTCACCCCTTAGTTAATAATTTTTGACTTACAAATTCTATGCCAACATTACATAATGATGGCAATATATAATATTATCACCAAAAAAAATTTATGTCAATAGCTGTTTTTATTATTTTGCCGATTATTTGTATTTTTTTTGTATTTTTTTGTATTAATAAATCTTTGTAAGTCAATTTATAAATTTTTAAAAACGCCTAAATTATTATTTGCAAATTTTTGGATATTATTCATGCAAAAGAGACTTTACGCACGTAAAGTCCCCTTGTATCATTTATTATCTGAATTATTTAATTTCTACAGATGCGCCTTCAGCTTCCAATGCTGCTTTAGCTTTTTCAGCTTCTTCTTTAGAAATAGCGGCCTTTATTGTAGTAGGTGCTCCGTCAACCGCATCTTTTGCTTCTTTCAGGCCAAGACCAGTCAATTCTCTTACTACTTTTATAACCTTTATTTTTCCTGCGCCGGCTGATGTAAGAACAACATCGAATTCTGTTTTTTCTTCTTCTACAGGAGCTGCTGCACCTGCTGCCGCACCTGCAACTGCTACAGGAGCTGCTGCCGATACACCGAATTCTTCTTCAATTGCTTTTACTAATTCGTTTAATTCCAATACTGATAACTTCTTTATTTCTTCAACAAAGTTTGTGATTTTTTCACTTGCCATTTTATATTTCCTCCTATTTTTTTGTGGATTTTTAATTTTATTTATTTTGTTATTACGCAGTCTCAATCACCAATTTATTTGCTCCTTTCGTCGCATAAATTGGGTTAGGGCATCTCGCAGTCTCATTCACCAAAATATTTGCTTCCTTCGGTCGCATATTTTGGGAATTCGTTGCGAATGACCTACCAACCATTTTTCAGAAAAAACACTCTGAAAAATGGGGTTAGGGCATCTTAAGCCGCTTCTTCGCCTTTTTTGCTTATCTGATCAAGCATATAAGCAAGATTTCTGATATTTCCTTGCAATACACCCGCTAACTGCGCAAGAAGAACTTCTCTTGTTGGTACGCTTGCCAATGCTTTTACTTCATCGGCATTCATAACCTTACCTTCAGCTATTCCTGCTTTTAATACTATTGTATCATTGCTTGTTTTAGCAAAATCATTAGTTACCTTTGCTGCCGATACTTCATCTTCATATGAAATAGCTATGGCATTTGGGCCTTCCAAGCTTGGTGTAATATCCTTATAACCTAATTCTTCAAATGCAAAACGCATTAAAGTATTTTTATATACCTTGTATTCAACGCCTGCTTCTCTGCATTTATTTCTTAATTCAGTAGCTTTTTCAACCGTTAATCCCTTATATTCAACCAATACAATTGATTTTGCATTTCTTAACTTTTCAGTAATATCACTTACAACCTGTCTTTTCTGCTCCAATACTGATTGATTCATGTTTGTTGCACCTCCTTTTTGAGAGATATTTTTCTATTCTTCTCATATCATACATTTTTGCATAACCTACAACGCAGGGGAATTCACCAAATTTTTTGTTCGCTGTCGCTCACAAAATTTGGGAATTCTGTGCGGTTGACCTACCATCCATTTCTCAGAAAAAAGACTCTGAGAAATGGGGTTAGGGCATACAAAAAATCTCTCCGCAGACGAAGAGAAATTAATCTATTATCTCACCTCGGCTGGATATTTAAACTC
>DAIMMU010000107.1:0-8738 GCA_036720515.1 Sedimentibacter sp. | reverse complement strand
AATTGTTTCATTCACACAGCCAGTATCTGTAACAATACTGATTTTTTTATTCCTGTAAAATATGTTATAACCTACAGGATGAGCCGAATCGTGTGATATGTCAAAGGATTTGATTGCTAAATCACCAATCTGTGTGCTGTCCTCCAATAATTTTATATTGTGTGGTTTAATATCTCCTATGTAAGGGTTCATTGCCTCCCATGTTTTTTCATTGGCATAAATAGGAATATTTAAGCGCCTTGACATTATACCTGCACCTTGGATGTGGTCTATATGTTCATGTGTAATAAATATTGCATCTATTTTTTTAGGATCTTCCCCGATATTTGAAATTTCCTGCTGAATTCTTTTGCCGCTTAGTCCTGCATCAACGATAATCGTTGCATTTTCCGTCTTAATATATTGGCAGTTTCCGCTGCTTCCGCTATATAATGAACAAAATTTTAGCTTCATTAGTCCTCCCTATGCACATGAACATGCAATTAATCAATTTATATTATCATAAAAATATTACTTTTTCAAATATATTTCATAATTTAACTTGTTTCTCTAAACTGAATTGAAAAATGTCAATATGTAATAAGTGTTCTAACAGCACACATTTTGCATAAAATTAATAGTGGAAAGGGGACACACCTTTAGTCAAGGGATAGTCTCTGTGGGCACAAGGAATGTCCCCAAATTATTATTTAGAGGGTAAACAATGATTATTAAAGTTAAGTATAGATTATTAATAATTTTTTCAATTATTTTTATTTTAGCAGCAGTCCTTTATATATTCACAAATAGAGCTCTTTCTGTTTCCGCAGATGAGGGAAAAAACTTCATTAAGTGGGTAGATTACAGGGTTTCGTATGAGGCTATGGACAAAGCCTTAAAAGCCGATATCAACAGTATTGACGAAGAAGTTAAATTGGATTGGATTGAACTTTTGGCTTATCTCGGAACCAGATATGGCGGTGATTTTTCCAGGTATAAGTCTAAAGATATGGATAATCTGATAAACAGGCTAAAAAGCGGCGAAAGCATTGAGGATATGACCAAGGATCTTACCCATTACGATTACTATTATGAAGCATATAAAGCTGTATTGGAGGGATTTGTAGGACCTTTTGAAATACAGGTCGATGATGAAAATAATCCGGGTAAAAAGGTTTGGGTAAAAAAATACGGTTTAAAAGCATTTTCACCTATTGCAGGTGGATATCATTACGGACATTATGACGACTTTGGAAATTCCAGGAGCTATGGCTTCAGAAGAGTTCATTTAGGAAATGACCTTGTAGGTTCAGTTGGCACCCCCGTCATAGCAGTTGAATCAGGGCGGATCGAAGCATTGGGCTGGAATCAATACGGAGGATGGCGAATAGGAATACGAAGCTTAGACAATAAAAGGTATTATTACTATGCTCATTTGAGAAAGGACCACCCTTATGTTAAGACTCTTAAGGAAGGAGATATTGTATTAGCGGGAGATGTAATCGGGTATTTGGGTATGACGGGATATTCAAGAAAAGAAAATGTGAACAACATTAATACGCCGCATCTTCATTTTGGAATGCAATTGATTTTTGATGAGTCTCAAAAGGAAGCATTGGCGGAAATTTGGATTGATGTATATAGAATAGTTAAGCTTCTTAACAGAAACCGCTCACCTGTAACCTATAATAAGGATACAAAGGAATCCACAAGAATTTACGATATAAGGTTTCACAATACCGAAAGAAAAGCAGGCTCTCCTTAATTTATTCAGGAGAACCTGCTTATAATTTAACGGACATATTTATTGACTATATTTGCCATTATTACCCCTGCTTCAGCCCTGGTTAAATAATCATCCGGGCAGAAAGCTTTAATGTACTTGCCTGAAACTATTCCGTTTATATATGCTGTTTTAACTGCTGAAACTTCTTCCTCCTCCAAATTTTCCAAGTCGGAAAAAATTGTTTTTATATCTATATCCATATATTTATCACTGCTTACCAATATATCTTCAATTATTAAAGCAGCTTTTTTTCTTGTGAGATTTTCCGATGGATTTAATATCCTTTCTTTCAATATCCCCCGTTCATATATGTCTTTAACATAATTCAATGCCCACGCATGCACATTGGTAAAGTCAATATAGGGTGTTTTTTCTACTTGCATTTTTCTTTGCTGATTGGCAGTTTCTATATAATTTAGTGTCCTGCTTAAAAGAATACAATATTCTTCCCAAGTTACAGGATTATCTGGATTATATAAAACAGCCTCACTCACTATACCTTTCCCGTAAAGATCCATAATAACCTTTCTTGCCCAATGAAATGATATGTCATCGTAGATGTATCTGCCATACTCCGTATCACCTGTACGTAGAAGCCAATTTCTTTCTATCCAGCCTTCCTGTGTTTCATCTACATAAACCTTGTACCAATAGTATCCGTTCTTTAATTCAGGACCCTCGGTAATTATTCCAAGCTGATTGATATTTAACCGGTGTACATAATTTCCCGCGGGAGAATCCCTTAAATAATATGATGTTCTGATACCGTCTGTTCTTACGTAATCCCCTTTTTCATAGAATATTATACTTCCGCTTGAGTAATTTTTAGGTGTCGGAACTACCAGTGACCTGCTTGGTTTTCCTTCTCTTGGCAAATATGAAAAATCAATATTATTTATTTTTTCACCATATTCCTTCTCGATTACATCATAAATCAGCTGTTGATATGTAAACTTCTTTGAGTAGGGTGAAACCGGATTGTTGCTTTGAGACCAGCCATTGTATGCCCATAGGGCAAAATACCAGTTTTCCAAAATATTAGGGTCCATATTTCCTACACTCGAAACTTGATTGTATGAACTCATGCTCCATTTGTTGAGCAGCACATCGGCTCCTGCTTCAATATTGTACATTATGTCATGTTTAAGCCTGTAGTTGTCGTATCCTCCATGCACATTGTTTATCTGCATAAGACCGATGCTTGTTCCGCAAATTTTAGGACTGCCATCACTGTTGAAATGTTTATATACGGATTCAACTCTTGCTATACCTTTCAAAAGTATCGCAGGTACACCTCTTTTTATGGCAACCTTATCAATCATTTCTTCAATTTCTTCTCTTGAAGGGTTTATTCCTGCATATGCCGATGTATTAAGTATAAATAATAGTATTATAATCAAAATAATTATTTTATGGGTTATGGTTTTCAATATTTACATACCTCTCTGTTCTACATTCTGCAAAACAAAACTCTTTGTTTAGATAATGTAAACATTCCCATATTATTGAAAAATATACCTTTATTTTAATAATATATGAAATTTTCGGCTACCTTAATAAGGCTTAAATATAAAAAGGAATAGTTTTCAACAATTAAATGTCAGGAACTATCCCTTTCAATTGATTTCTAATTATATTTTATCTGAAATTTTAGCCATTACTACAGCAGCTTCCGCTCTGGTTAAATATGAGTCGGGACTAAATGTTCCCGAGCTTTTTCCGGACATAACACCGTTTGTGTAGGCTGTTTTAATTGCATTAATTTCTTCTGTATTCAAATTGCTTATATCCGAAAAAATAGTTTCAATGTTTAATGATGAAAACTCCTCGCTGATTTCAAATAGATTTTCAATCATTAAGGCTGCTTCTTTTCTTGTTACATTTTCAAATGGATTAATCAAGTCTTCTTCGTCAACTAATCCTAATTCATAAACATCTTCTACATACTCAACCGCCCAAGGGTGAATGTTTTCAAGTTTCTTTCCATCTTGTCCGGACTCCTTGATTTCGGAAGTTTCTTTCTGTTTGTCCGTCACAGCTTCCTCGTCCAAACCGGCATAGTCTATTGACTTGCTTAAGAGTATGCAGTATTCTTCTTTGGAAATATAATTATCGGGATTAAAATATTCTGCTTCGCTGATTATATTTCTGCCATATAAATCCATGATTATTTTTCTTGCCCAATGGTAGGATATATCTTCGAATACATATCTTCCATGCTCAATATCTCCTGTTCGAAGCAGGAAGTTTCTTTCTGTCCAGCCTTCGGTATCGTCATTTATATATACCTTGTACCAATAGTATCCGTTTTGTAACACAGGTCCCTCAATTACGGTACCTAACTGATTTACGGGAACATCATGTATATACTTGCCTGCAGGGGCATCTCTCAAATAATACTTATCTCTTATACCGTCTGTCCTAACATAATCTCCCTTTTCATAAAGTATTATATCACCGCTGTTAGTGTATGCAGGCGTGGGAACAACCAAGGATCTGCTGGGATTTCCCGTCGCCGGAAGATATGAAAAATCAATATTATTTATTTTTCTGTCATATTCTTTCTCAATAACATTGTAAACCATCTGCTGATAGGTGTATTTTTTTGCATAGGATGAAATCATGTTCGGATTGTTGCTCCCCGCCCATCCATTGTAAGCCCAAAGAGCAAAATACCAATTTTCCAAAATATTGGGATCCATATTTCCAACACTTGAAACCTTGTTGTATGAACTCATACTCCATTTATTAAGGAGTACATCCGCTCCTGCTTCAATGTTGTACAACACGTCATATTTAAGCTTTTCGCTGTTGTAGCCTCCATGATTGTTGTTGACCTGCATCAAGCCTATGCTTGTTCCGGTTATTTTCGGACTGCCATCTTTATTATAATGTTCATAACAAGATTCTACCCTCGCTATCGCTTTTAAGAGTATGGACGGTATCGCCCTTTTTTGGGCAACCCTCTCAATCATAAACTCCAATTCTTCTCTTGACGGATTAACTCCGGCAAAAACAAATGTGTTTAACGTAAATACAAAAACAATAATTATTAAAATAACTTTTCGGGCAGTGGTTTTAAATATTTTCATATTTACAGCCTCCCTGACTTAGATTTTAGTTTTAACCAATATTAATTTGAATTCGATCAATTATACTTAATATCTCACTCTTGGCCTTCTTTAACGCTTCAGTTGATTTGTCCCTATTTTCCCCGTTTATCGAAAAATAAACTTTTAATTTAGGTTCTGTTCCCGAAGGTCTTAGCACAAGCCAGGAACTATCTTCAAAGGAAAATTTAAGAACGTCTGATTTCGGATAATTTAATCTTACGGTAGTCCCATCAATCAGGTTAAATGAAGTACACATTTTGTAATCATTTATGATCGGTATAGTTCTGCCGGCTAATGAACTTAGTTTGTTTTCTCTGAAATATTCCATTATTGCTTTCATTTTACTTTGACCCGCAACACCGGAAAAGCTTAATGAAACTGTTTCTTCAATATAATAACCGTGTTCATCATATATTTCATTTAAAACATCAATTAATGTCCTGTCCTGCCTTTTATAATATGCAGCCATTTCGCAAATGAGCATAGAAGCAATTACCGCATCCTTATCTCTTACAAATGTTCCTGCTAAATAGCCATAGCTTTCTTCATATCCAAATATAAAATTGTATTCTTTTGTTTCTTCAAATTTCTGCATTAGTTCAGCAATATACTTAAATCCTGTCAATGTGTCAAATACCGTTACATTATATTTAGATGCAATGCAGTCGGCAACCTGGCTGGTTACTACAGTTTTAACAATTGCAGGACTTTCGGGAATTTTTCCTTGCTCGCTCAAGGAAGACAGCAAGTAATTTAAAAGCAATGCTCCTGTTTGATTTCCGTTTAAAGGAATAAATTCTCCACTATGTTTAACTACCAATCCTACTCGGTCACAATCAGGGTCTGTGCCTATAATAATTTCACACTCAAGTTCTTCGGCCTTTTTAATTGCTATTTCAAAAGAGCTTATTTCTTCGGGATTAGGAGATTTTACGGTTGAAAATTCAGAATCCGGTTCCTCCTGCTCCTCAACAATAAAGACATTATCATATCCCATTTCGCTTAGCACCCTTCTAACCGGTTTATTACCTGTACCGTGAAGAGGCGTATATATAATTTTGATATTTTTATCAATATTCTTTCTCAAGCTTAATTTTTTTATTTCATTTATATAAAGTGTATCAATATTGTTTCCGATAATATGTATTTTTTCATTTCCTTCAAACTCTGATAATTTTATTTGCTCCAATCTGACTTCGTTGATTTTTTCTATAATTTTATTGGCATCCTGTACCACCTGACCTCCAAATTCGTCATATACCTTATACCCGTTATATTCAGGAGGATTATGGCTTGCGGTTATTACTATTCCCGCTTTACAGTTAAAATATCTCACCGCATATGATAATTCCGGAGTAGGTCTTAGGCTATCAAAAATATAGACATTAATATTGTTTGCTGCGAATACACCTGCAGCTTTTTGGGCAAACTCCTTCGACATATTCCTTGAATCATATGCAATTGCTGCTGAAATTTCTTTATTTGTGTGTTTCTCTATTAAATAATTTGCAATTCCCTGAGTTGCTTTCGCTACAGTGACCAAATTGATGCGATTAGTACCTGCACCAATCTTCCCCCTCATGCCTCCTGTGCCAAATTCCAACTCTTTATAAAATCTGTCCTCAATTTCACTGTCAATTTTTTCAATTCCTTTTAATTCTTCTTTCAAATCGTCGTCTACATATGGGCTGTTAAGCCACATTTCATACTTTTCATTATGCATATCCCCACCCCTTATTCTAAATTTATTGATTTTAAATATTTTTTGAAGCTGTCCTTTAAGTCATCCCTTTTTAGAGCATAGTCAACAGTTGCTTCAAGAAATCCTATTTTACTCCCCACATCATATCTTCTGCCTTCAAATATATATGCATATACTTTTTCTATATTGCAAAGCTCCTTTAACCCGTCTGTAAGCTGAATTTCTCCGCCGACGCCGGTCTTTGTGTTCTCCAGTATTTCAAATATCTTAGGGGTTATTATATATCTTCCCAATATGGCAATATTTGTGGGTGCACTATCCTTATCCGGCTTTTCAACCAAGTCGCTTACGGTATATATTTTATCACTTACTTTATTTCCTGACACTATACCGTATTTGTTAACATTTTCCCATCCTACCGGCTGCACTCCAAGAATACTTGAGTTATATTCTTCAAAAATATCAAGCATTTGCTTAAGGCATGGCTTTTCCGAATCCACTACATCATCACCTAAAAGCACTGCAAACGGTTCATTGCCCACGAATGATTTTGCACAATAAATTGCATGTCCCAATCCCAAAGGATCTTTTTGCCTTACCGTGTGAATATTTATCATTTTAGAAATATTTTTTATTTCTTCTAAAAGTTCTTCTTTATTGTTTTTCTCTAAATTTTCTTCAAGCTCTACGGCTCTGTCGAAATGCTCCTCAATAGAGCCTTTGTTTCTGCCTGTAATTATTAAAATATCTTCAATTCCGGAAGCAATTACTTCCTCTACTATATATTGTATTGTGGGCTTATCCACAATAGGCAACATTTCCTTAGGAATTGCCTTCGTTGCCGGCAAAAACCTAGTACCCAAGCCTGCTGCGGGTATTACTGCCTTCCTAACTTTCATATTTAACCTCTATTTTCTTTTTCTGATTCGGGGACATTCTTCTATGCTTAAGAGACGTAACCATATGTCCCCTTTCCTTAACTCACGCTGTAGTTTGTTTTTATATTTTCGGAAATTAAAGCATCCTTCAAAACATCCATGTGCTCTAATGACTGCCCTGTACCCTTGGCAACGCAAGATACGGCATCCTCTGATATAGTTACATTCAATCCTGTTCTCTTTTCAATAAGTTTATCCATTCCATTGATAAGGCATCCGCCGCCTGTCATAACAATTCCCTTTTCACTTATATCAGCTGCCAGCTCCGGCGGTGTTTTTTCAAGAACAGAATGTACCGCATCAGCAATTGCAGTAATTGTTTCTTCCATGGCTTCCAGCAAATCCGAAGATGAAATGGTTAAATTAACAGGTAATCCCGTAACTAAATTTCTGCCCCTTACTTCCATGTATTTTTCTTCTTCCACAGGGAATGCGGTTCCTATTTTTATTTTAAGCTCTTCCGCACTTCTTAAGCCTATCATAACATTGTATTTCTTTCGTACATATCTTACGATTGCATCGTCGCACTTATCCCCTGCAACCTTTATGGATCTGCTCACTACTATTCCCCCCAGGGATATAACGGCAATATCTGTCGTTCCTCCGCCCATGTCAATAATCATGTGCCCCGACGGTTTTGTTATGTCAAGCCCGGCACCTATTGCTGCCGCAACAGGTTCTTCTATCAAATATGTCTTTTTGGCACCTGCGTTATTGCTTGCTTCAAGAACAGCCCTCTTTTCAACCTCTGTTACACCGCTTGGAACACAAATTATTACCCTCGGCTTTATTATTGAGTTGCCAACTGCCTTTTTTATAAAATATTTCAACATTTTCTCCGTAATGTCGAAATCAGATATAACTCCATCTCTAAGCGGTCTTATAGCCACTATATTGCCCGGAGTTCGGCCAAGCATCTTTCTCGCTTCTTCTCCGACTTCAAGAATTTTATTTGTATTAATGTCAATTGCTACAACAGAAGGTTCATTTATTACTATTCCCTTGCCCTTTATGTAAACTAATACGCTTGCAGTACCCAGGTCAATTCCAATATCCATTCTGAGACCCATCTTCATCCTCCAAAATAGTTCTTTCTTCTTATTATGCTTAACTTTGAAATATTAATGATAAAAATTATAACATACAACTAAGTTTATTTCAATTTATATTTCTTCTAACCTTTTAAATCTGTTTTTTGCTGTTTTTTGTTAATCATTTGT
>DAIMMU010000106.1:0-8793 GCA_036720515.1 Sedimentibacter sp. | reverse complement strand
TTTGTCCATTTATGACAACCGCCATTAACATTGCAAATGCAATCATTAATGTTAACGTTTCAAATGTAGATATAGGCTTCACCTCCTATTACTTGGAGTTAACCCCCTTTCATTGGAATGATCAGCCATACCCTGTTCTGCCTATTCTACAATATTTTACAATAATCTTCCAAATTTTACAAGTACATTTTTCTTTTTATTTCATCAAATTCCATCATTTTTTCAAGGGAAAGCATCACTCCCAATTTTACATGGTCGTAGAACAAGCCGCCCTGTATGTAGGCAATATATGGTGCCCTCATGGGCGCATCTGCGCTAAGCTCTATGGATGATCCGGAAACAAATGCTCCGGAAGCCATTATTACCTGATTTGTGTATCCCGGCATATCCCAGGGAACTGGAGAAACGTGACCGTCCACGGGAGATGCTGCCTGAACAGCTTCACAAATTTTAATTACCATATCTTTATTGTTAAATTTAATTGCCTGAATTATATCGCTTCTGTCCTCTTCCAATTCGGGAGTTATTTCAAAACCAAGCGAACTGTACACTCCTCCAAATAAAAGCGCGCCTTTTAATGCTTCACTCACTATATGCGGTGCGAAAAACAATCCCTGCAATGTGTTCCTTGTCGTTCCGAATGTAAGACCTATTTCCTTTCCCACTCCCGGAGCTGTAAGACGGTTTGCTATCCTGTCAATTACAACCTTTTTGCCAACCACATATCCTCCCGACAGGGCAATTCCGCCGCCCGGATTTTTAATAAGTGAGCCTACCACAACATCCGCTCCGATATCAGAGGGCTCAAATTCACTGACAAATTCTCCGTAGCAGTTGTCAACCATTATATATATGTTTGGATATACTTCGCGGATTTTTTCTATTGCATGCTTTATTTTTTCGATTGTAAGCGCCGGGCGAAAGCTGTAGCCCGTTGAGCGCTGAATCATAAGCAGCTTTGTTTTCATTGTTACTTCTTTTACGGCACTTTCCCAATCTATGTCATTGTTGTAAAGAGGAATTTCCTTGTATATTATTCCCGCTTCCCTTAAATTTCCCGGCTCGTTTCCTTCTTCTCCCAAAACAGTGAGCATTGTGTCATAAGGTCGTCCCGAAATAGATATAACCTCATCATCGTGCTGCAATATACCTGACAGCGTCAAGTAAAGAGCATGAGTTCCGGAAGCTATTGAAGGTCTTACCAATGCATCTTCCGTATGAAATACGGATGCAAATATTTTTTCAACCTTTTCTCTTCCCACATCATCATAGCCATATCCCGTGTTCCAATAAAAATTTGTATAATCAAGCCTGTGCTCCTGCATTGCAAGTATTACCTTGTATTGATTATACTCTCTTACCTTATCGATTTTTTCAAAGTGATTTTTAATGTTTTCTTCAATTTTCATCACATAATTATAAACAGTTTCGCTGACGCCAAACTGTTTACATAATATTTCTTCTGTTAACATTTATTGCTCCTCTGTCTCATTAATGAATAGTTTTACCTGCTTAAAAGGCAGTATTGATGTAATTGCATGCTTGTAAATTAATTGCTGACCTTTGTCTGTTTGGATAAAGATAACATAATTATCAAAACCTAAGACTGAGCCCGTAAGCTTAAAGCCATTGTTCAGATAAACGGTTATTGTTATTTTTTCTCTTCTGACATTGTTTAAAAAAGAATCCTGTAAATTAATTATATTCATCCCCTTCCTCCTCTTCTTAATTTAAATTATTTATATGTTCTAAAATATTTTTTACGGTATTGCCGGCTTCATCTAAGTTATCCATACTGAACCACTTGACATTCTTATCTTTTAAAAACCATGTATATTGCCTTTTGGCAAATCTTCTGGTGTTTCGTTTCAAAATATTGGCTGCTTCTTCTAAGTCCATACTTCCTTCAAGATAATCAATAATTTCCTTATACCCTATTCCCCTCATTGATACCAAGTTTTTATCATACCCATTATCTATAAGTGATTTAACTTCTTCTACAAGTCCATTTGAAAGCATTTCATCAACTCTTTGATTTATTCTTTCATAAAGGACTTTTCTCTCCATTGAAAGACCAATCAATACGCAGTCATATTTTTTGCTTTCTTTTCTAACATCGGTGTTTAGCTCGGAAAATTTTTTCCCGGTTATATCATACACTTCCAAAGCCCTGATAACTCGTTTTATATTATTTTTATGAATTCTTTGTGCCGATATAGGATCAATTTTAATTAATTTGTCATATAGAGCTTCTTCCCCATATTCATTATAATAATAAGTGTAGTATTCCCTTAATTTTTCATTGGATTTGGCATTGCTAAAATCCAAATCATATATCAGGGAATTAACATACAGACCGCTTCCGCCTGCAATTACAGGAATCTTGTCTTTCAACAGCAAATTATCAATTATTTTTTCAGCATCATTTTTAAATTCAGATACTGAATAATTTTCATCCGGATTAACAATATCAATCATATGATGAATGACACCGCGTTTTTCATTTTCAGTTATTTTTGCGGTTCCAACATCCATTCCTTTGTATATTTGCATGGAATCGGCTGATATAACTTCAGTATTCAGCTTTCTTGCAAGCTCCACCGACACATATGTTTTTCCCACTGCCGTAGGTCCGACTATTACAATTATTTTATTGCTCATTATATTTCCCTAACTTTGAATTCTTTCAAACATTTTTTCAATTTCATATTTAGTCATTTTAATTATTACAGGTCTTCCGTGAGGACATGTGTACGGGTTATCTGTCATTCTAAGGTCATTTAACAGTGCCTTTACTTCGGAGATATGCAGCTTATCTCCGGATTTCACGGATTTAACGCATGCATTTTTAATAATTTTTTCTAATACAAAATCCAAGTTTGACTTAGTTACTTCCTTTAAGGAATCAAGAATTGAATAAAATACATCCTTTAAATTTGAATCCTTAAATATTGTTGGTATGTTATTAATTAGTATAGCATTATTTCCAAAGTTTTCAATGGAAATTCCTAAATTTTCAAATATTTCCGCATTAGACATTGCAGTCTGGTGATCATCATAAGATAAATTTATTACTTCCGGAATTATTTCCTGTATTAAAATATCCATTGAATTATACTGTTTTAAAAATTTCTCGTAATTAATTCTTTCATGAGCCGCATGCTGATCGATCATAAGCATTTCTGTTTTTTCAATATTTTCACAAATTATATATGTATCCATCAGTATGCCTATAACAGACAGCTCGGGCAGCCTGCTTTCATCCTTTTTTTCCTCAATGAATGTTTCCTGCTTGAGTTCAGGCTTTCCATAAGGTATATGTGATTCTTTTATCGGCATATTCTTTTCTTCTTCAATTGCTTTCTCAAAAATATTTATACTTTCATTAATACTTTTCTCAGAAAAATCAATTTCCGTAATCTTTATGTTCTCAATTTCTTCCGTGGGTTCAATACCGTCCGGCTTATATGGATTTTTTTCGAAATATACCGACCCTTCTTTATCTTCTGAAAAATTGCTTTCAAATATACTTGAGTTACTGACGTTTTTTGAAGATTCATGCAATATTGTTTCCTTTTTTACTTCCTTCATTATACTGATGGAATGTAAAGCCGAATAAATTGCTTTTTTAACTTCATTTAAAACTGCTTCTTCATTTTGAAAGCGTACTTCGGTCTTTGCGGGATGAACATTTACATCAACCACTGCAGGGTCAATTTCTATCTTTATAAAGCATGCAGGATATTTGTTTTTAGGAAGCAAAGTGTTGTATGCAGCTTCGATATAATAATTCATTCGTTTATGCTTTATTACTCTTCCGTTAACAAATACAATCTGTTGTTTTCTGTTCCCCCTGTAATAATTTAAATTAGTGGTATAGCCTGTGATATTAGCAATGTCACTCTCATAGTCAACCTTTATAAGTGAATTGTAAAGGTCCTTTTCATAAAGACTTGAAATAGTGTTTATGAAATTATTTGTTTTCGGAGTTCTGAAAGCAACCATATTATTGTTTATGTATTTAAATGAAATATTCTCTTTGGAAAGAGCCAGCGAAACAACAGTCTCGTTAATGCTTAGGCTTTCTGAAGTATCGCTTTTTAAAAACTTCTTCCTTGCGGGAACATTGTAAAAAAGGTCAGTAACGGTAATTGTTGTTCCCACAGGGCAGCCTACAGCTTCCTTCGAGAGAACTATTCCCCCTTCAATTATCATTTTAATACCGTAGGTATCATCATTTGTTTTAGTTATAACCTCAACATTTGAAACCGCTGCAATGCTTGCCAGCGCTTCACCGCGAAATCCCAATGTATAAAGAGAATTTAAATCATCGGAAGAAGTTATTTTGCTTGTGCAGTGCCGCTGGAATGCACTTTCCACCTGCTCCTTGTCAATACCCTTCCCGTTATCGGTTATACGAATTAAACTTTTGCCGCCGTTTTTTATTTCTACGGTTATTTCATCTGCAGCTGCATCAATAGAGTTTTCAATCAATTCTTTTACAATTGATTTCGGACTTTCAATTACCTCTCCGGCAGCAATTTTATTAATTGTTTCATTATCCAACAAATGTATTACAGCCATAATTCACCTTCTCAAATGTGTTTAGCTTTTTCTATTATGTCATTTAAAAGATTAAATGCCTGCATAGGCGTAATGTTTTCTATATCGATATTGACTATATTTTCGGCTAACTCCTTGTATTCCTTGTTTTTGCCCTTCTCTTCCGGATCAGGCTGGAACATGGATACCTGGAAATTGTCGGTCACCCTGTTTTTCTTTTTGGCAAAAGGCTTGTTTATATCACTTTCATTTAACTGATTTAAAATTTCCTTTGCCCTTATTACCACTTCTTCCGGAAGACCTGCCAAATTCGCAACCTGAATTCCGTAGCTTCTGTCAATGCTGCCCTCGGCAATTTTTCTTAAGAATGTAATTTTATCACCGGATTCCTTAATTAAAATTTTATAATTCTTAACGCTCTTTAATTTGCTTTCAAGCTCCGACAGCTCGTGATAGTGAGTTGCAAACAATGTTTTTGCCTTGATTTTCTTTGTAATATATTCCACGACACTCCATGCAATGCTTAAACCGTCATAGGTGCTTGTACCCCTTCCGATTTCATCAAGAATCAAAAGACTGTTCTCAGTTGCACTCATTAAAATATTTGAAACCTCGCTCATTTCAACCATAAATGTGCTTTGCCCCTGGGACAGGTCATCGGATGCCCCAACTCTTGTAAAAATTTTATCCAATATACATATTTCGGCACTTTTAGCCGGAACAAAGCTGCCGACATGAGCTAAAAGAGCAATTAATGCAACCTGTCTCATATAGGTGGATTTACCAGCCATATTAGGTCCCGTAATAATTGACATGCGGTGTTCCTTGTTATCTATGTAAGTGTCATTGGGAACAAACATTTCATTTTTCATTATTTTTTCAATAACAGGATGCCTTCCGTCCGTTATGTTTATAAATCCCTTGTTGTTCATTTCAGGCCGAACATAATTGTTTTTTACCGCGGCAACTGCCAAAGAATTAATTGTGTCAATTACCGCAATGCTGTAAGCTGTTTTTTGGATTCGTCTTACATGGTTATTGATAAATTGTCTTATTTCCAAAAATAGTTCATACTCAATCTTCATAACCTGTTCGTCAGCATTCAAAATTTTAGCTTCCATTTCCTTAAGCTCGGGAGTTACATATCTTTCACAGTTTGCCAATGTTTGTTTTCGTATGTAATGCTTTGGGACATCCTTTAAATAGGATTTGGTTACTTCCAAGTAGTAGCCGAAAACCTTGTTATATCCTATTTTTAAATTCTTGATGCCTGATAAATCTCTTTCCTGTGTCTGAAGATTTGATATCCAGTTCTTACCGTTAACGGTAATTTCCCTTAATTCATCTAACTCATCGTTGTAGCCGGTTTTAATTATTCCTCCCTCTTTAATTGATACGGGAGGTTCTTCTACAATTGAACCGTCAATTAAATCATAAATATCCTTAAGTTCATCGAAGCCTGAAAAAATATCTGTAAACAACCCGGAGGAAAGCTGTGATAATTCAGCCTTTAAGTCCGGCAAGTTTGAAAGAGACTGCTTTAAAGCATTTAAATCCCTTCCGCTGCAATTGCCGTAAACAATTCGGCTTATCAGTCTTTCTATATCATAAACACTTTTCAAATATTCTTTAATATTATTTGATGACATTACATTGTCATATAATTCTTCAACCGCATCCAATCTTAAATTTATAAGCTTGATATTTTTAAGAGGCTCCTCAATCCATTTTTTTAAAAGTCTTCCGCCCATGGCAGTCATTGTATTGTCCACAACATGATAAAGTGTACCCTGCCCTTTTTTGCCTCTTATTGTTTCAATAAGCTCTAAATTCTTTCTTGTGCTGCTGTCAAGATGCAGGTATTCCCCCACCTTATAATAGTGAAGCTTATTAATATGATCCAATGAAGTTTTTTGCGTTTCATTTAAATAATTTATCAGCATACCCAATGACATTACCGCATGGTAATTTTCATTAAGTCCGAAGGAATCCAATGAAACAACCTTAAAATGCTTTAAAATTATGTCCTTATAATCATTTAGGCTTAAAACACCAATAATATTCGCCATTGAATCCACAGCTTCGTTATTAGTCATTTTATTTGATATAATTTCTGAGGGATTAATCTTATCGATTTCTTCGATTAATAAATCATTTGTACTATTCTTTAAAAAGTCGCTTAATGAAATACTTTCGGTTACGTATAAGTCTCCCGTTGAAATATCTGCATAGGATAATCCAAAACCCTTGTCCATATAAATGCAGCATAAATAATTGTTGCTTTTTTCATCCAACATACCCTGGTCGATTATTGTACCGGGAGTGATTACCCTTACAACATCACGTTTTACAATTCCTTTTGCAGCCGAGGGGTCTTCAAGCTGCTCACAGATAGCAACCTTGTAGCCATTTTCAATAAGCCTTGAAATATATCCGTCTACCGCATGATAAGGAACACCGCACATGGGAGCTTTTTCTTCCTGTCCGCAGTCTCTTCCTGTAAGGGCAATTTCTAAAACTCTTGACGCTTCAATTGCATCATCGAAAAACATTTCATAAAAATCTCCGAGCCTGTACATGAGAATACAATCCTTGTACTGCTCCTTAATTCCAAAATACTGCTCCATCATAGGTGTATATTTTGCCATTACAAACCCCCTCATATTTGGGGACATTCCTTCAAAAGTTAACCCACAGAGAGTAAGTAAATTTTGAAGGTGTGTCCCCACACCTTTATTGACTATCTCATCAGCAGAGGTGTGTACCCACACCTTCCATCTCCCCTTCCATATGGAAGGTTTTCACATTTGTTATTTTTACATTGACAATTTCACCGATCAGCTCCTTGCTTCCCTTAAAATGAACTAATCTGAAATGCTCGGTTCTGCCGGTTAATTTATCATCTTCGGCGGATTCAACCAATACCGGAAATTTCTTATCTATACATTGCTGATTTTTATCTAATACTATGGGATACAGAACATCTAAAAGTCTGTCAAAACGCTGATGCTTTACTTCATCCGGCACCTGGTTATCCATTGCTGCAGCCTTTGTTCCTTCTCTAACCGAATAAAGGAATGTAAAAGCTGAATCATACCCCACCTTTTTAACAACATCAATCGTTTCTGAGAAATCCTCCTCCGTTTCACCGGGGAATCCGACTATTATATCTGTTGTTATTGCAATATCAGGAACTGACGATTTTAATTTTTCTACTAAATTTAAATAATGCTCCTTTGTATATCTGCGGTTCATGCGGCGAAGCACTTCATTGCTCCCCGCTTGTACCGGTAAATGTACATGTTTGCATACCTTGTCACATTCCTTTATTGCATTTATTAAATCATCTGTTAAATCCTTCGGATGAGATGTCATGAAGCGAATACGTTCGATACCTTCAATTTTATTAACTTCGTGCAGAAGCTGTGCAAATGTAAACTTATTTTCCAAATTGCTTCCATAGGAATTTACATTTTGACCAAGAAGCGTTACTTCCTTACACCCATCCTGCGCCAATGCTTCGATTTCCCGAATTATATCTTCCGGCTCCCTTGACTTTTCTCTTCCTCTTACATAAGGAACTACACAATAAGTGCAGAAATTATTGCAGCCATATGTTATGTTAACCAATGCCTTATGCTTGAATTTTCGCATTTTCGGCATATCTTCATATATTAATTCAGTGTTGTCAACAATGTCAATACTCTTTCTTTTGTTGATTTCGGCATTATAAATTAATACCGGCAGCTCGTGAATTGTATTTGTACCAAAAATTATATCAACAAATGAGAACTTTTTTAACAGCTTTTCTCTTATTTCCTGCTTCTGCATCATACAGCCGCAAACCGCTACAAGCATATCCGCCTTATTGCGTTTCAGGCCTTTTACTTCTCCAAGCTTGCCAAATACCTTAAGCTCTGCATTTTCCCTTATTAAGCATGTGTTAAAAATTACAAGGTCAGCATTTTTGTCATCTGCTGTTTCCTCATATCCTATGGATGCAAGCATGCCTGATATTTTTTCCGAATCATGCTCATTCATCTGGCAGCCATAGGTTAAAATGTGATATGTTTTTCTTCTGCCGGTCATTATAAAGAATTGTTCATTATTATTTTTTAATTCTATAATTTTATCGCCGTCCAATTTAACATCTTCCGTGATAATGTCTGTATTTCTTTTGATCATGTCACTCCAACTTTCTATTAACATCTTGAGTATTATATCATTTTA
>DAIMMU010000105.1:0-8886 GCA_036720515.1 Sedimentibacter sp. | reverse complement strand
CTCACAGAGTATGTGCGGCATGCGGATATTATAAAGGTTCAGAAGTAATAGCTGTTGAATAAAAAAGTTGAATAAAAAATAGTGCCGTGCACTATTTTTTTATTGCAAAACAAATATTACTACTATATACTATTTTATGAGTATATAAGATACAGAGGTGGATATGAAAATTGCAATTGACGCCATGGGCGGCGACAACGCACCTGAGGCAGTTGTACAAGGAAGTATACAAGCAAGGGATGAATATAACCTTGGTATAATACTTTCCGGAAAAGAAATTGAAATTAAAAAAATATTAGAAAAAAACACATCAAAATTCAGTAATATTGAAATCATTAATGCGGAAGATATTATATCAAATGATGACAAACCTGTTTTGGCAATAAGGCGTAAAAAGGAATCTTCACTTGTTAAAGCTTTTAATGCAGTAAAAAATGAAGAAGCCGCTGCAATAGTATCCGCGGGAAGCACGGGAGCTATATTAAGCGGAGGCACCCTTCTCATAGGCAGAATAAAAGGAATCGAACGACCTGCCATAGGTGCTTTAATACCTAATATGTCGGGCGGCTTGTGTTTATTGATTGATTCCGGAGCAAATGTGGACTCAAAACCTGAATTCTTATATGACTTTGCCATTATGGGGGATATTTACTTAAAAAAAGTTATGAATATTATTTCTCCAAGAATAGCATTAGCAAATATAGGCACTGAAAAGTCTAAGGGGGACAAACTTGCGGTTGGTACATATGAATTGCTTGAAAAATCAAACTTAGGACTTAATTTTATCGGCAATATGGAAGCAAGAGACATACTTAGGGGAAAAGCCGATATAATAGTATGTGACGGGTTTGCGGGGAATATGATATTGAAAACCATGGAAGGAACAATGCTGGAAATTATGAATGGCTTGAAGGAAGAACTTATGTCGAGCATGAGAACTAAAATAGGGGGGGCTTTAATAAAACCGGCACTTAAAAATTTCAAAAGTAAATTTGATTATTCTGAACATGGCGGCGCTCCGCTTTTGGGAGTTAAAGCTCCCGTGATAAAGGCTCATGGCAGTTCTGATGCAAAAGCAATTAAGAACGCAATACGCCAGGCAAAAATCTGCTGTGAAAGCAATGTAAATGAGTTAATTGAAGAAAGCGTAATGAGGAGGTGATTGATTGTGTTTGAAAGAATTAGAGACTTGGTAGCTGAAAAGGTTGGAGTTGACCCGGAAGAAATTTCAATGGAAACATCCTTTGCAGACGATTTAGAGGCAGATTCAATAACACTGTTCGAATTGGTAATGGCAATCGAAGATGAGTTTGATATTGAAGTTGACGATGAAAGTATTGAAAAAATTGTAACAGTGGGAGATATAGTTAATTACTTAGAAGAAATGGATGTGTAATTAAATAAAAAATTAAGGGGACGCAGCAATGCGTCCCCATGTATAGGAATGGGGACATACCTTTAAGATGAAGAATGTCCCCGTACACAATTATAATTATTTATTAATTTAATGAAATCGTTCATTATAGTAATAAGCAATTATATGCCGGAGGGAAAAATGATAATAGATTCCAAAGAATTGCATGATTTTGAAAATAATATAAATTATAAATTCAATAATATTGAAACATTGGAAAAATCCTTGACCCATAGCTCATATTCCAATGAAGATAAAGCATATAACAAGGTGAACAACGAAAGATTGGAATTCTTGGGAGATGCAGTTTTAAGCATTTCCGTAAGCAGATTTATATTTGATAAATTTCCCGATTATCCAGAAGGAGATTTGACAAAATTAAGGTCACAGGTTGTTTGCGAGGATACACTAAGCTTGGTAGCGGCAAATTTAAATTTAGGGAAGTACCTTCTTTTAGGAAAGGGAGAAGAAGCATCCGGAGGCAGAGAAAGGAAATCAATATTGGCAGATGCAGTTGAAGCCGTTATAGCGGCAATATATTTGGACGGAGGGTACAAACAGGCTGAAAAGTTCGTTCTGGATAATTTAACCCAGTATATCAAGCTTGCTGTTAAAGGGAAAATAGTAACGGACTATAAATCCTACCTCCAGGAATACTATCAAGGCAAAAGCCAATTTTGCAAAATCAGATATGTAGTTACAAAGGAAGAAGGCCCTGACCATGAGAAAATGTTTCATGTAAATGTAGTGGTAAACAAAAATACAGCAGGCAAAGGTGTTGGAAAAAGCAAAAAAATAGCAGAGCAAAATGCCGCTAAAGATGCATTGTCACGAGAAGGGTATTTCAATGAATAAAAAAATGAAAATTATACCTATCTTTGTACCTCATATAGGATGTCCAAATGACTGTGTATTTTGCAACCAGAGAAAAATAACAGGACAGAAAAATGTTGTTCCCGGTAAGGAATATGTACGGAGTATTGTTGAAGAATATATTAAAACAATTGATGAAGATACATATAGAGAAATTGCATTTTTCGGAGGGTCATTTACGGCAATAGATATAAAAATTCAAGAAGAGTTGTTAAGTGCCGCCAAATACTATAAGGACTCAGGTCTCGTCGACAGAATAAGATGTTCCACAAGACCGGACGCAATAAATGACGAAATATTGAAGCTGCAAAAAAAGTACGGAATGGATATAATCGAATTAGGAATACAAAGCCTTGATGATGAGGTTTTGAAGCTGTCGAACAGGGGACATAATAAAAGGCAGTCCATAGAAGCAAGTCGACTTATAAAGGAGAACGGTTTTATTCTTGGACACCAGATAATGCCCGGGCTTCCGGGAAGCAACAAGGAAAAGGACATAGAAACATGCATTGAGTCAATTGAAATGAAGCCGGACATGGTGAGAATTTACCCGACCCTGATAATTAAAGACACCAAACTTTACGATATGTATGAAAAAGGTACTTATAAACCCCTTGCGCTGCAAGAAGCGGTAGAAATATCAGCATATATTTACAGTCTTTACAGGGTTAATAATATAAATGTTATCAGAATAGGACTTCAAAATACCGATTCCATAAATGAGGATGAAGATGTTATGGCAGGTCCCTTTCATCCTGCCTTCAGGCAATTGGTGGAAGAAAAAGTTTACTATGCAGTACTGCTGTCTGATTTAAGTAAAATGAATTTAGCGGGCAAGAATATTGTAATTTGTGCGCCTGACAATTTGATAAGCTATCTTGCAGGTCAAAAAAAAGCAAACATAAATAAATTAAAAGAAGAATTATCAATAAAACAAATATACTTTAAAAAGAAAATTGATGATATAATTGAAATATACCATGATAATAAAAAGTTGCTAAGTTTTCATAAATCAGAAATATTTAAGAATTATCTGAACATGCAATAGGGGGATTTATGTACTTAAAAAAAATATATGTAAATGGATTTAAGTCCTTTGCCGAAAAAACAGAAATTGATGTTGAAAAAGGTATTACAGCCGTGGTAGGACCAAACGGAAGCGGAAAAAGCAATATTTCCGACGCAATCAAATGGGTTTTGGGAGAGCAAAGTGCAAAAATTCTCAGAGGCGGCAAAATGGATGATGTAATTTTTGCCGGAACGGAAAAGAGATTACCTTTGGGTTATGCGGAAGTAAGGCTCATTTTTGACAATGAATCAGGTATTATACCATTGGAATATAAGGAAGTAAGCATCAGCAGGAAACTATATAAAACAGGTGAAAGCGAATACTATATAAATAAACAGCAGTGCAGACTTAAAGATGTCAAAGAGCTTTTTATGGATACGGGAATAGGAAGAGATGGGTATTCATTTATTGGACAAGGCAGGGTGGAAGATATTTTAAGCCCTAATTCCGATGTCAGAAGACAGGTTTTTGAAGAAGCCTCCGGAATTGTAAAATTTAAAACAAGAAAAGAAGAGTCTGAAAGAAAGCTTGAAAAAACAAAGAATAATTTAGAAAGAGTCGAAGATATAATATTTGAGCTGAAGGAGCGCATTGAACCGCTTCACGAGCAAAGTATCCGTGCCCTAAAATTCATTGAAATAAGCAGCAATTTAAAAAAGTTTGAGTTGAATTATTTATCCCATGAATACGAAAAGCACACAGAGCAGCTTAAAGCATTAACAAACCAAAGAGATGGTGCCTTGGAGGAAAAAATAAGACTTCAAAAAAGAAGGGATAATTATGCTGAAATTATTGAATCTCAAAAGGAAAAGATAAATGAGCTTCAAAACAAAATAAATGAAACAGAAGCATTAAGAGATTCAAAAAATAAGGTTTTGGAAAACTATAACAGCTTAAGCCAAGTCCACAAGGAAAAGAAATTGTTGTTTGCTTCAAATATACAAAGTGTTAAGAGAGAAATAGAATCACTTGAAAAAAGAAACTTGGAATTAACCGAAAATATTGATTTGCTTATTCAGGAAAAAGCCGCACTTGAAGAAACATATAAAAGCGATACCGGAAAATTTGATTCGTTAAATGCTGAAATAAAAGAATATAAAGCTGAAATTGATAAAATAGTTCAATTGATTGAGCAGCAAAAAAATGAATTGTTTGAACTGCACAAGGAAATAAATAAAAACAATTCAAGTAAAAATACCGTCGAATCACTAATAATAAACAATGGGGACAGGATTAAGCATTTAAACTCGGAAGTAGATACCGAAGAAGAAGAGAGACAGACTAAAACAGAAATAATAAATGAGTTAGGGGAAGAACAGAGTAAAACAAATTCAATACTTAATGATAAAAAATCAGAACTTCGAAACATTTACGAAGCATTAAGCGAAAGCGAAAAGAACAAGGACACGGTAAACACGGAAATCGCTAAGTTAAGTGAGGAATTAAGCGGCACTAAATCAAAAATAAATATTCTTTCCAACATGGAAGCTTATTATGACGGTTACTACAAAAGCATTAAAACCGTAATGAACAACAAGGACAGGGAGCCCCTATTAAAAAGGGCTATAATAGGTACTGTGGCGGATGTAATAAAGACAGAAAAAAAATATGAAACAGCAGTTGAAATAGCATTAGGCTCCGCCATACAAAATATAATTGTCAGCACTGAAAGGGAAGCTGAAGAAATAATTGAATATTTAAAGAAAAACAAAATCGGGAGAGTTACATTTCTTCCTATTAACATGCTTTCGGAAAGAAGCTTAAACAATTATGAAAGGGAAGTTCTTAAGGATAAATGCATCATTGACACGGCAGACAATTTAATTGAAACAAACCCCAAGTATGAAAATGTTATTAAAAACTTATTGGGAAGAATAATAGTTGTTGACAACCTGAATAATGGCTTTAAAATATCAAAAAAGTTGGGTAATTCCGTTAAAATAGTAACGCTTCAAGGAGATGTAATAAATGCGGGAGGCTCTGTTACGGGCGGTCATATAAGCTCAAATCAAAATCTCTTGGGAAGGAAAAGAGAAATTGATGAACTAAAGGTACACTTTGAAGAATTATCGAGAGAATTAAAGGAAAAAAACAATATATTAAATCAGTTGATAATTGACGTAAAAGAATATAACATCAAATTAGAAGAGACGAAAAGTATAATAAACGAAAAAAATAATTATTTTGAAATGAATAATTCAAAAATAAAAATGTTGATGGAGCAAAATGAAAAAACATTAGCTGCCATAAACAAATATAAGGAAGAAATCAGTTTTATTCAGGCAGAAAAGCATAAATATGAAAATGACTTAAACAGCATTGATATTGAAACGGAAAAGCTTAAAATATTGATTGAAGAAAAAGAAAGAAGCATTGAAGCAACCATAGTACAAAACAACTCAAACAAGAAAATATATGACGAGTACAGCAATTCAATATTGACGCAAAGAGATAAGGTTTCAGAAATTACCCAGGATATCAAGCTTACAGAAGAGAAGCTTAATAGCATAAGGCTCGAAATAGAAAGAAACAAAAATGCAATGAAATTAAAGGAGGAAAGCCTAAGTACCATAGACGATGAAATAAAGACAGCAGAAGATATAATTGTTGAATATGCAGCCAAGACAGAAATGCTGTCTGAAGAAATAAAAGCATTAAATGAAAGCTATGTCAAGGAAAAAGAAAATCTTAAAATTTATCAGAATGAAATTTACGATTACCAAAATAAAATCAATGAAGCAAATAAGCTTATAACCGACATACTTGATGACGAAATGAAAATGAATGTTAAAATCGAACGAGAAAGTGCAAAAATCGAAGATATTTCCTCAAAGCTGTGGGAAGACTATGAAATAAACTATGCGATGGCACTGAAGTACAAGGATGAAAGCATAAGCCAGACCAAGCTTTACAGTGAAGTTAACTCTTGTAAAAGGGAAATAAAAGAATTAGGAAATATAAATTTAGATTCCATAGAGGAATATAAGGAAGTAAAGGAAAGGTATGATTTTCTGTCAAGGCAGCAAAAGGACCTTACAGATGCCATCGGACAGCTTGATGAAGTAATAAAAGAGCTTGAAATTCAAATGAAGGAAAAGTTTATTGAGGAATTTTCAAATATAAGGGAAAAATTCGGCGAAGTATTCAGGAAGCTTTTCAACGGAGGAAGCGGAGATATTTACTTAGAGGATGAGGCGGATGCCTTAAACAGCGACATAGAAATAGCGGTACAGCCTCCGGGGAAAAAATTAAGCAAAATTTCCCTGTTATCCGGCGGCGAAAAGGCACTTACCGCAATTGCTCTGTTGTTTTCAATTTTAAAAACAAAGCCTACGCCATTTTGCATTTTGGATGAAATTGAAGCAGCGCTTGATGATTTGAATATTTTCAGATTCTCTCAATATTTAAAGGAATTTTCAAGGGAAACCCAGTTTATTGTAATAACTCACAGAAAAGGTACCATGGAATATGCCGACACCATATACGGAGCTACAATGGAAGAAAAGGGAGTAACAAAATTAGTATCATTGAAGCTGTCCGAGATGCCCTAACCCCATTTCTCAGAATCTTTTTTCTGAGAAATGGTTGGTAGGTCATTCGCAACGAATTCCCAATTTGTGCGACGTAAGGAGCAAATAAATTGGTGAATGAGACTGCGCGGTTTAAAGGAAGGGAGACACACCTTAATGTAGAGATAGTCTTTATTAGGGAATGTCCCCGTAATAGGAGGAAGAAATGAACAATGAAAAAAAAGGCTTTTTTGCCAAATTAAAAGAAGGACTTTCAAAAACAAAGAAAAATTTTTCGGAGCAGATTGAAGGTATTATATTTCAGCATAAAAAAATAGATGATGATTTTCTTGATGAATTGGAAGAAATACTTATTACATCCGACATGGGAGTTGAAACAACCATGGACATAATCGAATATATAAAGGAAGAAACAAAAAAGAGAAAATTAGAAGACACATTAGAAATTAAAAATGTAATCAAAGAATATTTGGTAAATGTACTCAAAGAAAATGAAACAGATGATGTAACAGACAAGCAAAGAGTAATATTAATAGTCGGTGTGAACGGTGTGGGCAAAACAACCTCCATCGGAAAAATTGCTTACAGATTAAAGCAATCCGGCAATAAGGTTATAGTTGCGGCTGCAGATACATTCAGAGCCGCAGCAGTGGAGCAGCTCAAAGAATGGTGCGGCAGAGCCGGAGTTGACATAATTGCATCCGAGCAGGGCTCAGACCCGGGAGCGGTAATTTTTGACGCAATACATGCCGCCAAAGCGAGAAAATCGGATATATTAATATGCGATACAGCGGGAAGGCTTCACAACAAGAAAAACCTCATGAATGAGTTAAGCAAAATCTTCAAAATACTTGACAAGGAATTCAGCGAAGCACACATTGACGTATACCTTGTAATAGATGCCACAACCGGTCAAAACGGCATAGTGCAGGCTAAACTGTTTAAAGAAACATGCAATATCAACGGTCTGATTTTGACTAAATTAGACGGAACAGCAAAGGGAGGCATAGCATTCCCCATTGTAAATGAACTAAAAATCCCAATAAAATATATCGGAGTGGGAGAGCAAATAGACGACCTCCAGGACTTCAATGCACAGGATTTCGTGAATGCGATTTTTGAGTAATAATTTTTAAATAACCGTTTAAGGAATTTGCGGCGAAGCAAAAGATAAGCTGTCGATTAAATAGGTTCGGCGGCTTTTTTCTCGCCGGTTTTAAAACGCAGCTTGCTCTTTGTACGCGAAAATAATTTCAAAAAACTATTGACAAACAACTTCTAATGCGGTAAAATTCACTGTCAAGCAAAATACTTTACAGAGGTAGATATGTCGGGGAAAAGTTTTATATATAGCATCCTGTATGATTATTATGGAAGTTTGCTTAAAGACAATCAGGCAACTATAATTGAATTGTATTATAACTTAGACTACAGCTTATCGGAAATTGCGGAAGAAATTAACATCAGCAGGCAGGGAGTCCATGATGCTTTAAAAAGGGCTGAAAAAACTCTGATGGAATATGAAGATAAAATAAAGCTTCATAGCAAATATGTTAAATTCAGCGAGGCGGCAGAAAATATCATACGGCTGTCTTCAGAAATTGATGATGACAAATATAAGGATATTGTAGAAAAAATTAAGCTTGAAGCGGTCAAAATAATTAATGAGGGGTAGCAATGTTTGAGAATTTATCTGATAAACTTCAAAGTGCATTACAAAAGCTTAGAGGTAAAGGAAAATTAACCGAAAAAGATATTGACTTGGCTATGAAAGAAGTTAAGATGTCACTTCTTGAAGCGGATGTTAACTTTAAGGTTGTTAAAGCCTTCATAAACAGTGTAAGGGAAAGATCCTTAGGCTCTGAAGTAATGGAAAGCTTGACTCCCGGGCAGCAGGTTGTAAAAATAGTTCACGAAGAGCTTGTAAAAATAATGGGTCAGGGTGAAAGCAAGCTTAAGTTTAATTCAAACGACATAACATATTTTATGATGTGCGGACT
>DAIMMU010000104.1:0-8910 GCA_036720515.1 Sedimentibacter sp. | reverse complement strand
ACGATATCTATTTCTTGATTTGAATATACAACACATAATAAAAAAGTCGATAGGATGAATAGTATATTATATACGGCACTATACGCAAAGAGTTGAAAGGAGCGATTAATAAACCATTTAATTCGGCTTTTTTGCCTTATAAAAATATAAATACTGTTTTCATATAAATCGTGATATATATATGTTCCAAACAAAAGATTGAAAACAATCACTTCCATCAGACCGAACATTACTATTACAATATTAGTTTCAGTTCGGGAAGGATTGCCTGAAAACATATTCTGCAAAAATAATTCCGCAATAGGCATATCTGTTCCATTACCTGCTAAAAGTAAGTTTGATTTTCTAAAAAATACAATTGGTATTATAATTAACGTTTTTAGAACATTAGATTTACTTACCATAAATTCACCCCTAATCTATTTGATCAGCCCATGACTGTTTCACAATAAGTATTGCTGCAGTAGTTGTAAGGACTAAAAAAAACATCACTATAAAAAAAGGGTTTTTTCCATACATATCATTCACTGTTATATAGAGTAAAACTTTGTAACAAATATATGGAACATTACTTTGCATAAATTGATCTAACGTATTAAATGAGATTATAATTAAATAAACAGGGAGAAGCAGTATAATTTTATGTTTCTTGATAATGAATGACAATGAGTAAGCAAATACACTAAATAATCCCATTGCCAGTGAAAAAAGGAACAGATATAGTACATTATACAATTCCTGATTATAAACAAATAGTTTTGGAAAATGTATGCCGAGCCATCTAGTGGATTTTAATACATTACTTCCAACAATTCCCGCATCAAAATTTGTATCATATAAATCGCCCAAAAAAGTAGTACCACTCTGTGGAAAGGTTAAGTGATTAAGTAATATGCTAAGCATAAAAGGAATAAAAAACACCAAAAATCCACCCAAAAAACAAACGATGCCTTTTGAAAAATAATACTTTTGACTGCCACAACGAGTTTGTAGCGCCGGCAGAATTGTATTAAATTTATCGGTTATATATGACATAGAAAAAGGTATGACTACTATAAAAGGAACAATATTAATGTATATATCAAAAAATTCTGTAGCGGATTGCAAGGGAAATACTACACTTGGAGAAGTAATTGTTGAAATATCATTTCCTAACTGTATCCACACATAATATAAATAAGTTACTAGTACATATGCAAGATTTATAGAAAATGTCAACTGAAAGGCTTTTTTATTGCACATCAATTTCATTTGCATCCTAATTGTGTTTCGATAAATTGACATATTCAAAGTATCCTTTCTTCTTACTTTATACAGGGAGTGTTGACTAAATAATATAGTCAACGCTCCCTGTATTGAAAATTAACCTATGGGCGCACTAAAATCAACAATACAATCCAACGAGTCATCATTACCTTTTTTGAGTTCTTTCAACTATTTCATGAAATTGTTCTTTTACCAACTTTTCACATTTCGCCACATATTCCTCCATAACGTTTCTGGCACTAATGGTAAATATCATCTAATTAGATTGCCCGATTTATCATAATATAAGTATTCGAAATGGGATGTGCCAAACGGGATTCCGATCACTGTCAAAGAAGGGGTTGAAGTAATTACATAATAGGTTGGTTCTCCGTATCCGATAGCTATCTGTATTTTTGACAATTCGTCATTCCTACTGAGAACGACAAAATATTCACCATATAAATCATGCTGTTTTTCATTCAAATAGACAGTTTCATTATAAATATTAAAGGCTCTTTTTATCATCTTGTCAGATGTATATATGTTTACTAATTCATATCGAGCATCCCCATCTTCTTTCATCACTGCAAAACCACACTTTTTGCTGTCATCAATAGTGAATCCGACAATTTTATTATTGAAATTGATCTCACAAGTATCAAAAATCTCAATTTGGGCATCTGTCCCATATTGCTTTGATAAAGAATTTTCAATAAGTTTTGACATATCCGAGCTTGTATTTGACGAATGCTTTACTATGAAAAATATGCAAATGCTAATTATAATTGTAAGCATAATTAAAAATAATTTCATCTTATTCACAAAACAAACCTCCAAAAAATCAAAATAAAAAGAGCGATCAGATATCTTAGTACGATTCAATTTACAAATTTCCTATACAATGGTTGAGTCGGTTTTATTTGCATAAATATTGGGTATAGTAGTATTTTATTGATTTGGTATGTCCGGGCAATAATGGAGTGGGATTCCGGGAACCCCACTCTCAACTATTTAAAAGGAATCTATAAAACATCAATGTAGTCTATTAATTAATCGAAATTGGAACATCATGAATAGTATTGTAATTAACTGTTTCAAAATTTCCAGCATTGATTATTTCCACATGCCATTTTGCATATAAAGTAGACGCAGGACGAACCACATTACCATAATCTTGTAGTACTGATTCAACATAAAAATAATGTCCCTCTTGGGTAAGCTTAAAATCACTATCCATTGTAGTCCAAATACTACGAGTATATTTGCCATCCGAAGGTCTTGGATTCAAATATGATTCGAAAGTGTTATTTATATCCACGTAACCCACATTTTCGAAATTAATAGGTTCAAAAGAGATACTTAAAAGACCATAACTAACACCAAGACTTGCAGAAAGTGATCCACTCCAGCCATTATCTTGTACTATACCATCAATTCTCGTGCTTGCCCACGCAGTATTCGGAACTGAAGTTTGCTCTAAGCTCAATGCATTGATATGCAACCATGATTCAGAAGTAGAATCGAGGTTTGAATTAACTTCATGCGTCATGCTTTTATCATAAACTTGAAACCTATAACGTTGCGTGGCTTCCTGCCCAACTAGAACATTACTATAAGAGACATATGTCCACCATTTAATGGTATGAGTTTGAGTTTCTCCCAAATCCCAAAATGTCTGCGTTTCTGTATAATAATTATAATCCGAATCAGACATTGTTGTAGATATATCTGTGTCCACTCCGGTATAAGAATCTATTGGCTCAAATTCAGTAGCTACCCAAGCACCTAATAAGGTATTCTGAGGAAGATTAACTATAAACTGATCATCAAACATGGGGTTAAAATCATAAGCTTCAAGTAATATATAGTCACGGCTACTTGAATCATTTACCCTAAGATATAATTTCAACATTGTAGCGGATTGAGCATTCTTATTCTTATGATTCTTAAAATACACAGTTGATTTTGATATGTTTTCTTCATAAGAAAGATTCATAACAGAGTATTTAGGATCAGATGATTTACCAGCAAAGAAGACTACATTGCTATTTTCGCTTCTTCCAGCAGGAATACCTGTGAATATAACATCGTTGCCATTGATATTCGCCATAATAATCATGGAATTGTCATGGTCTATATTAATTGTAAGTTTTGTGTCTGATTTTGTATTTTTATCACCATCCACAACATCATTATTTAGGTTTGTACCCGTTTCATTCACATTTTCTACATACGCAGTTTTAGCAAAAATAACTTGCCCATTAATTTTATCGCCATAAACACTCGCTGCAGACACCGTTTGACTCATAAACGTAAAAATACAAATTGTTAAAATGGTACTAAAAGTTCTCTTTAACATAATATCCTCCCTATTTTCAAATAATTTTATTAAAGTTCCTCTCCAATATCACCCGTAAATATCCAATAACACTACCTGATTAAATATTAATCGATTGCTTATTCACATTGCTATCATGAAAATTTAATATAATAATAAGCAAAAAGTTTTCTTCACAATCATATCCTCCTTTTAACAAACAAAAACCGGTTTTTTTGTACCTCCTCATATCTTTCCAACGGAATCACCCCCCTTGCAGGTCATGTGTAAAGTAAAAGCTGCACATGAGAACAATCTTAACATCACAAAAAGTTACCTATATAAAGCGCGCATTATATCAGAATGATTTTTCTTAACATAAATTAAATAGTTTATTCGGCTATTCATTAGCCTTTGAAATTGCTTGTCCTATTTTTCCTTTCATATATAAAGACAACTTACACAGTAATTCTGCAACACCCTTTTTTAAACAAATAATGTTTATTATTGTAAGCGAGTTTAGGTCTCTATGTTTTTAATGTATTTCGCCGGTTTTCTATTCCTCCTCTATACTTTCCATCACTTTAATCTAGATCACAAAAAGCTATCTATATAAAGCGCACATTATGCCAGAATGATTTTTCTTAACATAAATTAATAATTTATTCGGCTATTCATTAGCCTTTGAAATTGCTTGTCTTATTTTTCCTTTCATATATAAAGACAACTTACACAGTAATTCTGCAACACCCTTTTTTAAACAAATAATGTTTTTTATTTTGTAAACGAGCTTTCTTACGCTTTCTGTACATATCAATTGCAATATCCCTTGTAGTTATAACGACAAAAGACTTCATTTTGTGGCTTTCTGTCTCCTGAATCTTATCCAAATGAATTGATTAATTTAAGGAAAGGCTTATTTTCTACTGGACTTCCAACAGTTTTGCACAATCCTCTCCAATCCTTCCTTCTATTGTTAAAAGTGGATAAAAAATAATCCTCCTGAGAAAAACCAAAGTTCACTCAAGAGGGTTATCCTTTATCGACTTCTTTTATTTTTATATAGTTTTACTTTTCTTTTTCATTGCCACTTTTACTTCTGTAATATATATAAATGCAATAAAAAAATAAAATAAAGCTAGCAAACATATTTAGCCAAAAGCCATATCGAATATATTTTAATTTATAGTCTCTAGACCAAGGATAATGAATTTCATATATTATCATAGTTCCCACAGAAATAATTTGCAAAAAAAGTCGCCCCATAATATGAATAAAGTTTGTCCATGTTCCTGCTATAAACATAAGAACAAAAATTAAAAATATAATTTTATGATTCATTAAAGAATCCAAACCATTTAATACTCTTATTCCTTTAATTTCATAAAAAGTTAAAAGTCTCGTAAGAAATAATAGAACAAAAAGACCAGTGGGAATGATCTTTTGACATATTATATGATGCTTATCTTCTAACACGTGCATATATTCCACCACCCTTTTTAGCTACTCCTTCTTATTCAATGTTTGCTAAGAAAAATATGCGTTTCATATGATGTCCCTAGAAGGCGAATACCTTGTCTTATTTTTCCTTTCATATATAAAGACAACTTACGTGAAGGTTCTGCAACACCCTTTTTAACAAATAATGTTTATTATTTTGTAAGCGAGTTTTCTTACGCTTTCTATACATACCAATTGCAATATTCTTTGTAATTATAACGATAAAAGACTTCGTTTTTTGGCTTTCTGTCTCCCAAATCTTATCCAAATGATTGATTAATTTAAGGAAAGCCTTATGTACCGCATCCTCTGCCAGATAATTATCCTTTAATATATCATTTGCAACATAAAACATAAGCTGCCTGTATTTTACATGCCACACCTCCAAGCAAGATTATGGTATTTATAGAATTGATTTCACAATATACATCGGCTTTTGGCAGATTTTTGCATAATAATAGGCTGCTGTCTCAAACCGTTCGGTCAGCTGCAGCAGCCTACATCTTCAATATTAATATTACATCAAACTTTCCAATAATTCCTTTGCACTGAGAATATCTCTCTTTTGCTCTTCACCCTCGATTTCCCGTTCGATTGTGATATCGCCGTCATATCCAAGCTCCTTTAATTTCTTGATCAGACGGGGATAATCCACTCTTCCTTCACCCAAGGGTCTTTCCTCACCAAGATACCTTCCATCTACGGGATAAAGACCATCCTTGCCGTGGATTCCCATAACATACTTACCGAAGACGTCCAGCGCATCCACCGGATTTGCTTTGCCATACATCAGTAGATTCGCCGGATCCAGATTGATCCCGACATTGTCCATGCCAATATCCTGAATCGTTCTTAATAAGGTAACCGGTGTTTCCTGTCCTGTCTCGAATAAAAATCTCTGTCCATTATCTCTGCACACCTGGACAATTTTCTTCAGCGCCACAAGAACACCGCGATAATTTTCATCATAGGGATTCTCGGGCAGGAAGCCTACATGGGTAATCAGATCCCGTACCTTCAGCTTCTTTGCAAATTCTGATCCGGTAATCAAAGCATTCAATCGTTCACTCCGGTAAGCTTCAGGAACCAGTCCCAGATTCAGCTGACCGTCATAGAAATCCCAGGTAACAGGTCCCGGCCAGCCGCACCAGAAGGCAGTTACATCAATCTGATACTTCTGGATTGCCGCATTCACATATCCGGCGGTCTCCTCCGTCATGACTACCTGATTCCAACTTACCAGCTGGCAGCTCTCCATTCCCATAGCACGAAGTTCCGCAAATTGTTCTTCCAATTTATCATTTAATTGTACCAATACACCTATTCTCATATTACTAACCTTACCTTTCTATATCCCTATATATTTCTCTTTAGTTGACAATCTGATATCTGCTTAACACTTCAGTGCAAGCTGCAGTTCCTTCAGGCACTGCTGCACAGAGGCAACGCCCTCCCGCAGCGGCAGAATCTCGTTCTCCTGATCCTTTAATAAGCAATCAAGGAAATATTTCATCTCGGTATAGTAGGGACCAATCTCTGCTATGTTGATTCCGGCAGCATGATTTGTTTCCTGATATTCCGGATTCAGCTCAGGAACGTTACGCTTCCCATTATCCAGATATTCCACCACTTTCTCCTTGTTTTTATTGCTGAACACTACGGTTGCATGCTCAAAACATGCCCGGTAACCCGTTTCAAACGGAAAATCCTTGGGATTATCCCAGCAAGCCTCTGCAGATACAATCGTCTCTCCGAAACGATATTGCGTGATGATCTGCTCCGGCATTCCCTGTTCATTCTTCCTGGCGTTTACATACAGATGATCCGGCTCTCCAAGTAAATATCTTAGGAAATCCACATCATGGATATGCAGGTCAAGCACAACAGAGCCGCTGAGCTCCATATTACGAAACCAGTTCTGATATCCCCAATCTACGATTCCACCCAATCGCCACATGGTCAGGGAACGCAGCTTACCATAGGTTCCCTTCTCGGTAAGCTTCTTCAAATAACGGTATTCATCAGAAACACGAACTACCTGACCCACCAATACCTTAGCGCCGGTTTTCTGCTGCACTTCTAATAGCTTTACACAATCCTCCTCTGAGAGGCACACGGGCTTCTCTAAGAATACATTGATCTTCTTTTCCATAGCAAGGATCGCAAATTGTGCATGAAGATAGGAAGGGAGACAGATCAAAACAATATCCAGTTCCTCCTTCTCAAGAAGCTCCAATCCTTCCTTATATCTGGCTGCTCCGGGCCAGATTCCTGCGGCACGTTCCAGACAAGTCTCCTGTAAATCTGCGATTGCCGTCACCGCAATATCATATTCTGCGGCAAGTGCCTTCGTTGACAGAAGGTGTGTGGTACCCATTCCTCCGCATCCAATAATCCCAATCTTTTTCATCGTTAACCTCCCTATTTAGTCAAGTATTATTTTCTTTCTTCTTTTGTTACCCTATGCTGTACTATTTACTGCGAAAAGCAGAAGGTGTCCTTCCATATGTATTCTTAAAAAGCGTAGCATAATACATCGAATTCGTAAAGCCTATTTCTGATACAATTACAATTTACAAATTCAACCACCGCTTAAGTATCCATTTCCATTACCTATAAGAGTTTTCTATAAGATTACCCGATTTATCATAAAACAAAATTTCTGCCTTTGAAGTACCAATTGGATATTCGAGCACAGTCAATGATGGTGGAGATTTAATCTCTTTATAAATTGGTTCTTTATCATCTATTACCATTTTTATTTTTGAAAATTCAGCGTTCATACTAAGAACTACTATATAGCCCTCTACCCCTAATTCATATCTTTCATCGTACAAAGCGATATATTCGTAAAAAATATCTGTGGCTCTTGTTATCAACCTTTCGGGTCTAACTACAAATATTAATTTATATCGTGAATTTCCGTTTCGTTTCATCACTGCAAAACCACACTTTTTACTTTCATTAATTGTAAATCCGACTATTTCATTATTGTAAATCTCATAAGTATCAAAAACTTCAATTCTGCTATCTATTCCATATTGTTTTGATAATGCATTTTCAATAAGCTTTGACATATCAGTACTTATATTAAGCGAGTAGATAATTATGAAAAGTATACCAATCGTAATGATTATTGCGAGTAGGATTAACCATGATTTTTTTTTATTCATTTGATAACCTCCGAAAATTGAATGAATCAAAGATGCATTCGACCTTCCTTATAATATAAGCTTCATATCCTCCAGAGTTAAGATGCTGGGAAATACTGACGGATCGGAATCCGAAAAATTAAATTCCTCTACAATCCATTCGTCATTTTCCTTTGAATACTCAATAAGTACGGACTGATTATCTTTAAGTCTATGTTCGCTCATTGCACCCGTCTCTGATTTTTCAAGAATTGTAGAATAAGGATCCAATTTTAAGATATCATTAAAAGTAGATTCCCCAGCAACAATACTTTGAAAATCATCACGACTCAACAGTTTTTTCAATTGCCACATATCAATCACTGCATTCGTTTCTCTGTTATATATGACAAAAAGTTTACTGTTGTCATCCATATTCCTTATTTCATACATTCGATTTTCTAATGTGCGAGTTATATCTGCTTTGCCATATTTATTTTCAACACCAATAGGCGATAAACCTACGGATAAGTTTTGTCTTATAAAATATGGTAAATTCACCTTTAATATATCTATTTTCTCCTCTCCACTATTATTGAGATGTTCCTTTTTTACAAATATATAAATACATACGAATGAGACAATTGCCATTACAATTATTAATAATCGTCTTTTCATGATTATAATCCGCCTTTCTGCGAAAGGCACCGATGG
>DAIMMU010000103.1:0-9237 GCA_036720515.1 Sedimentibacter sp. | reverse complement strand
TAATAACTAAAAAATAGTGGTAATTATATATACAAGTATAGTATAATACAATTAATTTAAAATTCTATATCGGAGAGGAGTGTTATTATGCAACTTGGTTTTATAGTAATTCTTATAATAGCTATTTTCGTAGCAATCTTTGCAATCCAAAATGGAACACCGGTTCCCGTTGATTTGTTTTTTGCAAGATATGAAATGCCTTTAGCGGTAATAATGATGGTCTGTCTTATCCTTGGAGCTGTTATACTTTTAATTTTAGGCACTACAAGACAGTTTAAGAAAAGGTCGGAGCAAAAGGAATTGAAAAATAAAATCAAGATATTTGAAACGGAAAAGGCTCAAAATGACATAAATATTAAAGCTTTAGAATCAGATAAACAAAATCTTATGAAAACAAATGAAGAGCTAAATGCAAAAATTACCGAGCTAAAGGACAAAATTAAAATGCAGGAAGGATTATTAACAGAAAAAGTCCGGGAATTAGAGGTATTAAAAACTCAGGGCATTGGTGAAAATGTAACTGAAATTATAGATGAAGGTGCTAAAGAAACTGATAATGAAAACAGTGAAGTTGAAAGTCAATGAATTAAATGATGATGAAGTAGAAAATATCAGCAAAAGATTTAATCTGTTAAAAACATCGTCGAAAATACTTTTAAACAGGAATATTAAAACTTTTGATGATATAGAACAATTCCTTGACCCGGACTTCAAATATTTTGAAAGTGCCGAGAATTACAAAGATATTGACAAAGGTTGTAAAAGAGTAATTGAAGCAATCAATAACAATGAAAGAATTTTGATATATGGGGACTACGATGTTGACGGAGTAACTTCCATAAGCCAATTTATTGTTTATTTAAAAAAGGCGGGTGCGGATGTTAATTATTATGTTCCGGAAAGAGAACTTGAAGGATACGGTATAAGCAGCCAATTCGTTGACAGTATTAAAAGCGGCAAAATAATTGTGGATTTACTGATAACAGTGGACTGTGGTATTGCTGAAATCGAAAAAATCGATGAAATTACAAAGCATATTAAGGATGTAATTATATTAGACCATCATCAGTGCAGGGAAGAGCTTCCAAAGGCTTATGCCGTAATTAATCCAAAACAAAAAGATTGTCCGTCGGAAAACAAGCATTTATGTGCAGCAGGACTATCTTTTAAATTTTTGTTATATTTAAATAAGTTTTTAAAATTAAGCGATATTGAGGATGTATTGCTTGAATATGCCTGCCTCGGTACTATTGCCGACATAGTTGACTTAGTAAAGGATAATAGGATTATTGCGGAAAACGGTTTAAACTATATAAATAATACAAAAATTTTGGGTCTTAAAAAATTGATTGATGTATCAGGCATAAAGGATAAAACAATAAAATCATACCATATAGGATTTATAATAGCTCCTCGTATCAATGCGGCGGGCAGAATGGCATCAGCCAAAAAAGCAATCGAGCTGATGCTTACCGATGATGAAAAAGAGGCTGAAAAGCTCGCCTTGGAATTGGAGAACCTGAACAGCGCCAGAAAAGAAGCGGAATGTGTAATATTCAATGAAGCGGTTGGGAAAATTGAAGCAGATTTTTTATATAAAAAGAATGTAATTGTTGTATACGGAAAGGACTGGCATGAAGGTGTGATTGGAATTGTTGCATCAAGGCTTACGGAAAAATATTTCAAGCCAAGTGTTGTTATTTCCGTTAAGGACGGAATAGGGAAAGGTTCGGCAAGAAGCTTGGGAAATATTGATATATTCGAATCATTTAAGTGCTCCGACTGTTATCTTGAAAAATACGGCGGACACAAGCTTGCTGCAGGGCTCACCATATTGGAAAAAAACATATACTCCTTCACCAATGAACTGAATAATTATATCAGTTCTGTCATTGATGATGAATATATTTATAACGAAATAAGCGTAGATGCAATATTAAAGATTCCTGACATTAACTTAAGGCTTTATGATGAAATAAATAAGTTTGAACCCTTCGGCTCGGGCAACCCAAAACCATTATTAGCTCTAAGGGATGTAAATTTAAAAAATATTCGGAAGGTTGGGAAAGAAGGCAATCATTTAAGCTTTATGCTATCCCGGGAAGGGTGCAGTATTCCTGTTATAGGATTCGGAAAAATCGGCATGCTTGAAAAAATACTTTCCATACCATATTCATACATCGTACATTTAAATGAGAATATATTTAATGGAAAAAGAAGCGTACAGCTGATTTTGCATAATGTTGAGGAACAAGAAAATTTCGATTACAAAATAGATGATGAAAAGATAAAAATATTAAAGATTTTAATTAATAAAACAAAATCTAAAATAATCAAGACAGATATATTTATGCTTGTAGAAAAGCTTAATAAATTATATAATACAAAAATAACAGCCGAAGAAATAGTATGTATTTTAAAAAAGGCAGACAATATACAATATGCTTTAAAAAATGACATATTGTATATTAAAAAATGAACCATGGAGGGACCATGAAATTAAAAGATAAAATTCGAGTTATAGAAAACTTTCCCGCTGAAGGAATTAGTTTTAAAGACATTACAACATTGCTTAAAGATGCTGAAGCACTAAATGAATGTATAAATCAAATGGCGGAAAGATTTGATGATGTTAAGATTGATTTAATTGTAGGACCTGAATCAAGGGGCTTTATATTTGCCACACCTTTGGCTTATTTGTTAAAAACGGGATTTGTGCCCGTAAGAAAGCCGGGGAAGCTTCCTGCGGAAACAATTAAATATGAATATGAATTGGAATACGGCACAGACTCTTTGGAAATACACAAGGATGCAATCAAAAAAGGACAAAAAGTATTGATTGTGGATGATTTGTTGGCTACCGGAGGTACAATGTACGCTACGGCAAAATTAGTTGAAAAGTTAGGCGGAGAGGTTGCCGGGTTAGGCTTTCTCATAGAGCTGAGCGATTTGAAAGGAAGAGACAGATTAAAAGGATATAAGGTAGAATCATTAATAACATATGATAAATAGAAGCCCTAACCCCATTTTTCAGAGTGTTTTTTCTGAAAAATGGCGGTAGGTCTTTCGCAACGAATTCCCAATTTATGCGACGTCAGGAGCAAATAAATTAGTGAATTTTCCTGCGAACCCCATTTTAAATTCTACTTATGCAGGTGAGCTATGTTAGGAAATATTATTAATCAAATTGAATCATACAATCCAAATGCTGATTTAAGTGTTGTTGTCAAAGCATATAATTTTGCCGAGATGGCACATTCAAATGCACAAACAAGATTTTCCGGTGAAAGATATTTTATTCACCCTTATAATGTTGCTCTTATTTTGGCTGACTTGCATGTTGATGTCCAAACTATTGCAGCAGGTCTTTTGCATGATGTTGTTGAAGATACGGGTATTACCTACAATGAAATAAAAAGAGAGTTCGGCGAAGAAATTGCCAACATGGTGGACGGTGTTACAAAGCTTAGCAAGGTCAAGTACAGAAACAAGGAAGAACGGCAGGCTGAATCCTTAAGAAAAATGATTATAGCAATGTCAAAGGATATAAGGGTTGTTATTATAAAATTAGCCGACCGCCTTCACAATATCAGGACTCTGCAATATATGCCTGATGAAAAACAATACCAAAAGGCTATGGAAACTATAGAAATATATGCCCCTATAGCAAACCGGCTTGGTATTGCGTCAATTAAATGGGAATTGGAAGATTTAAGCTTAAAATATATAGATCATGAAGGATATGAGGATTTACAGAAAAAGGTTCAGGAGAAAAGCGAAAAAAGGAAGGATTATATTTCCCACATTATAGATGTTATTCAGGAGAAGCTTAAAGAATCGGGAATGGAAGCCGATATTAAGGGAAGACCGAAAAGCTTGTACAGCATTTATAAAAAAATGTACCACAAAAATAGATCCTTTGAGCAAATATATGATTTGATTGCGGTAAGAATAATTGTGGAAAATATAAAGGATTGTTACGGAGCTTTAGGAATTGTTCACACCTTATGGAAACCGGTACCGGGAAGATTCAAGGATTATATTGCAATGCCTAAACCAAATATGTACCAATCCCTGCATACAACCGTAATAGGTCCCGAGGGGGAGCCCTTTGAAATACAAATAAGAACATTGGAAATGCACAGAACTGCCGAATATGGTATAGCAGCTCACTGGAAATATAAAGAGGGCATTGATGAAAACGCCAAATATGAAGAAAAATTAAATTGGCTCAGACAAATGCTCGAATGGCAGCAGGACACAAATGACCCTCAGGAATTTATGGAAGCTTTGAAAATCGATTTATACACCGATGAAGTTTTTGTATTTACGCCTAAGGGTGAGGTTGTGAATTTGCCTACAGGTTCAACTCCCATAGATTTTGCCTACAGGGTTCACAGTGCAGTGGGAAACAGATGCGTGGGAGCAAAAGTTAACGGCCGCATTGTTCCGATCGACACTAAGCTTAAAACAGGGGATCAGGTTGAAGTGCTCACATCCCAGTCAAGTGCGGGACCAAGCAGGGATTGGCTGAAAATAGCTGCTTCAAGTCAGGCAAAATCCAAAATAAGAAAATTTTTCAAGGAAAAAGATAAAGATTTTAATGTTGAAAAAGGAAAAGAATTAGTAGAAAGAGAAATTAAAAAGCAAGGCTACCAGGTAGCAGATTTACTGAAGGATGATTGGATTAAAACAGTTGCGGATAAATACAACATGTTTACCGTAAGCAACCTTTATGCGGCGGTTGGTAACGGAGGCATAACCGAAAACCAGATAGTTAACAGGCTAAGATTAATATATCTTGATAAGAACAAGGATAAAATAGAGCTTGAGAAAATTGAAAGTCTTGAAAAGTCAACGGTAAAAACTCCTCAAAGAATTGAGAAGCATGCATCGGGGGTAATCATAAAGGGAATTGACAATATTAAGGTTCGTTTTTCAAAATGCTGCAATCCTGTTCCCGGAGATGCCATAGTAGGTTATATTACCCGAGGCAGGGGAGTTTCCGTTCACAGGGCTGACTGCACAAATATTCATGATTTAAGTGATTCCCAAGACCAAAGATTCATAGATGTTCAGTGGGATTATAAAGAAAAAGCTACATTTTTAAGCGAGCTTCAGATTAAGGCATTAGACAGACCAAAACTTTTGCAGGATTTGACGGCATCATATGCAGAGGTTAAGCTTAATGCGATATCACTTAATTTAAGAATAAACAAAGAAAAAATTGCAATTGTAGATATCGGATTTGAAATAAATGAAACAAAACAAATTGAAGATTTGATAAAAAGAATAAAAAAATTAGATGGAGTATTGGAAGTTTACAGGAATAAAAAATAAGGAGGGTGGACACACCTTCAAAGCAGAGTGACTCTCTGTGGGACAGCTTTGAAGAAATGTCCCCGTACATATGAGAGCAGTTGTGCAGCGCGTAAAAAGCGCAAACGTAAAGGTTGAAAATAAAATCAAAGGAAGTATAGAACAGGGAATTTTACTTCTGCTTGGCATTGAAGAAACAGACGGCGAAAATGATTTGGAATATATGTGTGATAAGGTTCCAAACTTAAGAATATTTGAAGATGAAAACGGGAAAATGAACAAAAGCCTGTTGGATGTGGGAGGAAGCATATTGGTAATTTCTCAGTTTACACTTTTAGGTGATGCGAGAAAGGGAAGAAGACCAAGTTTTATTGCTGCCGCCCGACCGGAGAAGGCAATACCCATGTATGAAAAATATATTGCTGTAATGAAGGAAAAAAATATTTTTACACAAGCAGGGGAATTTGGTGCTGACATGGCGGTAGAGTTAATTAACGACGGTCCTGTTACCATACTTCTTGACAGCAAGAAAGTTTTTTAGGAGGATAATATGATATTTGAAGCATTGGAAGTGGGCATATACGGTGCTAACTGCTATATTGCGGGAAGCGAGGAAACTCATGAAGCAGCCATAATAGACCCCGGCGCTGAATTTAATAAAATCGACAAAAAGATAAATGCCTTGGGATTGACACCTAAGATTGTTATACTGACCCACTGTCACGGAGACCATATCGGAGCTGTTGAAGAATTTATTGATAAATACGGTACAAAAGTGTATATTCACACGGAAGATGCGGAGTCGCTGAATAACGGCAGCATGAATTTTTCCAAGTCAATGTTCGGCAAAGGAATTTCAATAAAAGCAGATGTTGAGCTTGAGGATGGAGATGTAATAACCTTGGGTGAATTAAAATTTGAAATAATCCATACGCCGGGACACACAAGAGGCGGTATCTGCATCAAGGTTGGAAATATTATGATGACAGGTGATACTTTGTTTAGTAATTCTATCGGAAGAACTGATTTCCCCGGAGGATCCTTTGAGGAAATAATAAAATCAATAAAAGATAAAATCTTTAAATATGAAGATGATACAGTCATTTATCCCGGTCACATGTCACCGTCCACAATAAAAAAAGAAAAACAATATAACCCGTTTGTGAATTAAGATAACAATGTTTAAATTTTATTTTTCGGGTCATGACTATGAATATGAAGCAAGAAATGCATTTAGGGTATTTGATTTAAATACTGACTATGAAATATCGGATATAGATTCCTTTGAAGGAACGGGATTGTCTGTTGTATCATACCTTGAAGAAAATGAGGTTTTTCGTGCAAAAGCAATGCTATATAAGGACAATGAACTGCTGTATGAGTCAATCTATAACAGCAATGATATTATTTTGGAGAAATGCAGCGCTAAGAAACTAAGAAAAACATTGGTAGTAAAAACAATACACAATGTTCTGAAACAATACTACAATGTTTATCCCGATTATGGTATTTTAACGGGGGTAAGAGTGGTTAAAATTTTAATCACCGCAAGAAAATACTCTAAAAGCAATGAAGAAATAAACCATATTCTTAAGAATACATATGAAGTAAAAGAAGAAAAAATAAAGCTTCTGTGGGATATATTAAAAATAGAAGAAAAATATATTGATGAGGACATAAACAACAATAATTACAACCTGTATATAGGCATACCATTTTGCCCTACAAAATGCAGCTATTGCTCCTTTACGTCATATGTAAATTGCCCTGACGTAAAAATAAATTCCTACGTGGAAACATTAATCTACGAGATTGAAAAAACAATTGAGCTTGCCAAAAAGAAAAACTTAAATCTACATACAATTTATTTTGGCGGCGGAACGCCCTCTGTTTTAAGTGAGGAGCAAATAAACAAAATTTTTAATACATTAAAAAAGCATTATGATTTATCAAAAATAAAGGAAATTACTTTTGAAGCCGGACGACCGGACACCATAGATGAACAAAAGCTTCTTTGCTTAAAAAATAATTTTGTTAACAGAATATCCGTAAACCCTCAAACAATGAATGATAAAACTCTGACATTAATAGGAAGGAATCACCTGAGCGATGAAATTATTGAAAAATATTTAATTGCAAGGGAAGTAGGGTTTAGGACAATAAATATGGATATTATTTTGGGGCTGCCGGGAGAAAATGAATCGGATGTAAGAAATACAATTGAAATTATTTCGGATTTAAACCCTGAGAATATCACCGTTCATTCTTTAGCCTATAAAAAACACTCGGAGCTTACAAGGGAAAGCTCTGAATTATATAAGGATTATGAATTGATTAAAAAAATGCATGATATAATTAAAAAAACATGTGATGAAAAGGGCTATAAACCATACTACATGTACAGGCAGAAGAATATTAAGGGCAATTCCGAAAATGTAGGCTATACAAAGGAAGGCAGGGAGAGTATTTACAACATGGTTATCATCGAAGAATTAGAAACAATACTCGCCTGCGGTCTTGGAGCTTCAAGCAAAATAATCACAGGGGAAAACAGGCATGAACCTGTTCGAAATTTTAAAAGTTTAGAAGAATATTCAAATCGAATTTATGAAATAATTAAAAAAAAGAAAAATTTATTAGGAGTGTGAAATGAAAAAAATAAAAGCATTTTATATGGAAGGCTGCCCCCATTGCAGGAAGGCTTTTAAAATAATCGACGAATTAAAATCAAATAACCCTCAGTATTCAAATGTTGAAATAGAGTACATAGATGAAAACAAGGAAGTAAAAATGGCAAGCACCTACGATTATTACTATGTTCCTACATTTTATGTGGACGGCGTAAAAATACACGAGGGTGTACCCACCGAAGAAAAAATCGAAAAGGTATTAAAAGAGGCAATGAAATAAAAATAAGGGGGGCACTAATTTCTTAGTGCATCCCCTTCAATCTTTTTAGTCTGAAGAAATCTTCTCTTTCTTTTTCTTCCAATACTTCCTGAATGAATTTTACCTCTTCTTTAAATTTGGGTATCCTTATATATTCTAAAGCATTTGTCCTTTTCTGAGTTTTTTCGATTTCTTTTGCAAGCTTAAAAATCGAATTTTCTAATTCAGCAAGCTCATAAATTTTAAACTTTACTTCCTCAAATTTTTTTCTTGCCTCATCAAAGGCAGCATTGGTGTTATAAAAGCCGGTTGTCGGTTGAACCTCGCTTTTGTTGTATTTAACAGTGGGTATATCGACTCCCATAATACTTCTCAGCAAAATATCAAAATGTTCATCATTTGGCACACCATAAGACATATCTTCAACATTTTTAACTCCCAATGTTATATTTGCTTTTTGTAAGGCGGCATATCCCTGTGCAATAACATCGTAAATTTCATTGTGCATATTTTTAGCCTTATCCACATAGACAAACATTTCTTTTATTAAGACGGTTCTTTTTTTGTCTAATAACTCATAACCCTTTTTGGACAATTCAAGTGATGATTTGGCTTTTATAAGATTTGACTTGGTAGGTGCAACCGAAACCGCCATAATTATACCTCCCTGTTATAAATATAATATTTTTCTATCATTTCTGATTTTAATCTGTCTAACTCGGTTACAGGAAGTATGGATAAAATATTCCATCCTAAATTCAATGTTTCAATAATACTTCTGTTTTCATTTTTGCCTTGGGCAATAAACTTATTTTCCAATTCGCGTCCGAATTTTAAATATAATTTATCCGTATCGCCTAAATCATCTTCACCTATAATCTGAGCTAATCCCCTTATGTCCTGAACCTTGGCATAAGATGAAAACAATTGACTTTGCAAATCCGCATGATCTTCTCTTGTGTATTCTTTGCCGATACCATCCTTCATTAAGCGTGAAAGAGATGGCAAAATATCAATCGGCGGATATAA
>DAIMMU010000102.1:0-9247 GCA_036720515.1 Sedimentibacter sp. | reverse complement strand
TTTTTGGGAATATCCATAGCAACCTTGATAAGTGATACAATAAAACGTGCAGGAATGAACGGTATACTTGTGCTGGCAATGGTTCCATCCATACAATCGGGAACGGGACCGAATTTTGCATTGCCGGTAGGAATAGAATGCGGCTTATTTGCTTTAGTTTGTGCAATTGAATTTGGCTTTACAGGCTGGGCATGGTTGTTTGCATCTATTGCTTTTGCCATACCGTTGGCTGTTATTGTGGGATACTTTTACGGTAAGCTTTTAAATGCTGTTAAAGGCTCCGAAATGACTATTGCAACTTATACAGGATTTTCGGTTGTTGCGTTCATGTGCCTTCCGTGGCTTATGATACCCTTCAAAAACAAAAATATGGGATGGTTTATAGGAAAGGGTCTAAGAGAGACAATTCAGCTTGATGCGATCAAAGGGGCACAAAAATTAAATGATTTTTTGAGATTTTCACTCTTTGGTGAAAACGGCTTTATTACTTTCGGAGGCGAGAAAGGAATAATAATACCGACGGGTATGCTCTTAATGTTTTTCTTATGCTGCGTTATAGTATGGTTATATTTTAGGTCAAAGTCAGGTATTGCAATATCCGCAGGCGGCATAAATCCAATGTTTGCCAAATCGTCGGGAATAGATATAGACAAATGCAGAATAAAAGCAAATATTTTGTCTACCATTATGGGAGCCATAGGTATTATTGTTTATTCTCAGGGCTACGGTTATGCACAGCTTTACACTGCTCCGTTAAACATGGCATTTCCCGCGGTTGCCGCAATTTTAATCGGAGGTGCCACAGCTTCAAGAGCAAAGGTATCTCATGTGATAATAGGTGTAATTATATACCAGGGTCTTTTTACATCAGCACTTCCTGTGGCAAACATATTGTTTGAAGGTACCGATTTATCCGAAACACTTCGTATGATAATTCAAAACGGTATTATCCTTTATGCTTTAACACAGGTTAAAGGAGGCGATAAATAATGAATTCCGTAAAAACATACCAGAGGTTGGATACAACCAAGACATCAACATGGGCTGCAGATAATATTGTTTCATTAATATTTGTTGCCTTTACAATATTTGGATTCATTGTTTCAGACGGTGTAACAATGAACTATTTCCTGACTGAGCTATCAAGCCGTTTCTTCAGGAATACATTCCTTGTACTATCCTTGATTATACCGGTAGTGGCAGGTATCGGACTAAACTTCGGTATAGTAGTCGGTGCAATGTCAGCACAAATTGCTATTGCCTTTATGAGATATTTTGAATTTGGGGGAGTCTTAGGGCTTGCTTTTACATTCCTTTTGGCACTTCCCATTGCAGGATTATTTGGATATTTCACGGGTGTTTTGTACAACAAAACGAGAGGGCAGGAAATGATAGCAAGTTTAATGGTATGTTATTTTGCCAATGGTCTATATCAATTTTTGTTCTTGTTCGTTGTGGGTGTAATTATTAAGGTTCCAAAAACTCATCCCATGATTAAGCCTGACGGCGTAGGGGTGAGAATGACTGTTGACTTAGTCCCCGTAGAGGATGGCGGTCTTAAATACGCTTTGGACAAAATATATGAAATACCTTTCATGTGGGCAATATTGATTGTTTTTGCCTGTATTTTGCTGCTGCAGTTATGGAAGATTTATAGAAACAAAAATAACCCCGCATTATACAGATATAATAAAACAACAGTATTAATAAATATAATTTTAAGCATAGCTATGATTGCCATAAGCATTTATTCAATTTTAAAAAATTCAAGTCTTATGATGGTCAGAAAGGTTCCGGTAGTTACGGGGCTGTTAATAGTTGCCCTTTGTATTTTCAATGAATTGATTTTAAAGACAAAATTAGGACAAGATTTCAGAAGTGTGGGGCAAAGCCAGCACATAGCCGAGGTTTCCGGCATAAATGTTGATAAAACAAGAATAATTGCAACAATTATGTCGACAGTATTTGCTTCGTGGGGACAAATTATGTACCTGCAGAATATGGGTACCTTAAACACATACGGAGCCCATACTCAAATAGGAATGTTTTCTGTTGCTGCACTGTTGGTTGGAGGTGCTTCGACTCAAAAAGCAGGAGTGAAGCATGCCATCGTAGGAACTCTTTTATTTAACTCAATGTTTATAATGTCTCCGGAAGTAGGAATATCACTGTTTGGGAATGCTCTCTTGGGAGAATACTTCAGAACCTTCATGGTTTATGGAGTTATAGGGCTTGCATTGGGACTCCATGTTTGGAGAGCAAACAAGAAGGGGAAAATTACTTTGAATTAGAAATGATGAAATTATTCTCCCAGGCGCAATGAAAGATGATCTACCCCATTCCTCAGAAAAAAGACTCTGAGAAATGGGGTTCTTTGTGCTTGAATTATTAAAATGAGAGTAGTATAATCAGTTCAGGAAAAAACGGAGGAAAGCATGAATATAAAGGAAAACGTGAAGGATAAAGTTTTAATACTTTCTATAGAATCATCCTGTGATGAAACTGCTGCTGCCGTTGTTGAAAACGGCAGAAATGTTTTATCCAATGTAATATCATCACAAATAGAAATTCATAAGGAATTCGGGGGCGTTGTGCCTGAGGTTGCTTCAAGAAAACATATTGAGAATATTAATGATGTTGTGGCGGAAGCATTGATTAACGCCAATATTGAACCAAAGGACTTGGATGCGGTTGCGGTAACCTACGGTCCCGGTTTAGTTGGAGCCCTTTTGGTGGGAATTAATTTTGCGAAGGGACTTTGCTATGCATGGGAAAAGCCGTTGATTGGCGTTAATCATATTGAAGGACATATAAACGCAAATTATATAGAAGATAAAAACCTTAAGCCTCCATTTATCTGCATGGTGGTATCGGGAGGACATACCCACTTGGTAAATGTAATAGACTACGGTGAACATGAAATTTTAGGAAGGACAAGAGATGATGCCGCCGGTGAAGCCTTCGACAAGGTGGCAAGAGCTATCGGACTTGGATATCCGGGAGGACCTTTAATTGACAAGGCAGCTAAGATGGGAAACAGGGATGCAATAAAGTTTCCCAGAGCCATAATTGACGACGAAACATTGGACTTCAGCTTCAGCGGTTTAAAATCCGCAGTTTTAAACTACCTGCATAACTCTGAACAGAAAAATGAAACAGTTAAAGCGGAGGATGTTGCGGCAAGCTTTCAGGAAGCGGTAGTTGACGTGTTGGTTATGAAAGCAATAAAGGCGGCAAAGCAAAAAAATATATCTACGATTGCTTTAGCCGGAGGGGTTGCGTCCAACAGCCGACTCAGAGAGAGGCTTCAGGAAGAATGCAGCAGGCATGATTACAAGTTTATTAAACCATCTCTGATTTTATGCACTGATAATGCAGCAATGATTGGTTGTGCGGGATATTATAAATATTTAAAAAAACAATTTGATAATTCATCCTTAAATGCAATGCCAAATTTGGAACTTGCAAATTAATAAACAGTTAATTAAAAAAAAGTATCAACAGCTGTGGATAAAGTTGTTGATACAAGTAATATGGCAAAAAGGTTATACACAGGCAATTAACACAGAGTGTATAACTTTTTTTAGTTTTCTAAAACTTCTTCCCATTGAGTGTATAAATCTTGAAGCTTTTCTTTGTACATGTTTAATTTTTCATTTAGATTAATAATTAGAAATTTGTCAGTATATGTCGAAGGTTGACATAATTTGTTTTCTAATTCATGAATTTCATTTTCATGCAATAAAATTTGTTCTTCAAGTTCTTTCATGGCTTTTTCCCGTTGTTGTCTGTCTCTTATGATTTCTCTTTCCTTTTTCTTTTCCGCATTTACTTGCGTCTTGGTTTTGCTTGTGCCATCGTCATCATCGGTTTCAGACAGCTCTGCCTTTTTTTGAACATAATAGTCATAATTACCAAGATACTCAAATGCACCGTCTTCCGATAAATCATAAATTTTATCTACAACCCTGTTTAAAAAGTACCTGTCGTGGGAAACAACCAATATGGTTCCTTCATAGTTATTCAGGGAATCCTCCAATACTTCCTTCGAATCAATGTCCAAATGATTTGTAGGTTCGTCCATCAACAAAAAATTCGCATTGGAAGTCATAAGCTTCAACAGGGACAGTCTGCCTTTTTCACCGCCGCTTAAATCTGCGATGATTTTATACATATCATCCCCATTAAATAAAAATTGTGCAAGGAATCTGCGGATGTCATAATAGTTAAGGATCGGATTTTCATCCCATATTTCATCTATTACAGTGTTTTCATTATCCAGGTTTGTTTGTTCCTGATCGTAATATCCTATATTAACATAATGACCCAAGGTAACCTCCCCTTCATAATCCTTGATTGTGTCTGCGATTATTTTTAAAAGGGTTGATTTGCCTATCCCGTTAGGACCTATTATTCCTACTTTTTCTCCCTTGAAAATATTTAAACATACATTTTTAAAAACCTGCCGATTACCGAATGACATAGACACATTATTGACAATTAATACATCTCGCCCGCTTTTAATTTTAGGTGTAAATCTTAATTTTACCTTTTTATTTTCAGCAGAAGGCTTATCCAATTTTTTGATTTTATCCAAAGCCTTTTGTCTGCTGAATGCCTGCCTGATATTGCGCTTACTCCCATACGCATGGAGGCGCCTGATCATTTCTTCCTGCCTTTCAACTTCCTTTTCATATTCATCATATTGCTTCAATGCCTGCTCTAACTCTATTTTCCTCTTTTTCATAAACTTTGAATAATTGCCGTCGTATGCTTTCAGTGACTTATTTTCCATAAGGAAAATCCTGTTTACGGTGTTATCAAGGAAATATCTGTCGTGAGAAATTATTATTACCGCACCTTTAAAATCCTTTATATATTTTTCAAGCCATGAAATAGCTTCAATATCCAAATGGTTGGTAGGCTCATCCAACAAAAGTATGTCTGCCTTTTCTAACAGAAGCTTTGCCAGCATAACTCTGCTTTTTTGACCTCCGCTTAAGATATTTATAGGTTTATCGAATTCTTCCTCCGAAAATCCAAGCCCCTTCAAAACACCCCTGATGATGCTTTTGAAACTGTAACCGTCGGCTTCTACAAACTGCTCGCTTATTTTTGAATACATGCTCATGAGATTATTTAGGTCTTCCGGATCATCATCTTCCGTAAAGCAGCTTATTTCACTTGATAAATTATGTAATTTTTCTTCTAACTTGATAACCTCATCAAAAATAGTGAGCATCTCGTCCATAATGCTCATATTGCTTTCAATGGCTGTGTTTTGTCTTAAATAACCTAATTTCTTTCCTTTTGCTATATAAATTTCGCCGGAATCCGGTTCTGAATTCTCCGTCAATATATTAAACAAGGTTGTTTTGCCTGCTCCGTTAAGTCCTATTAATCCAACCTTTTCATTATCATTTACCGTAAATGAAATATTTTCAATAATATTTTCTACCACATATGCCTTTGAAATATTATTGCATGATAAAACAATCATAACTTTATCCTTTCTAAGTGCGAATCAATTAATGTTATGATTATATCATAAGTTTGAAAATAAGACACTAAAAAAGCATTATCTGTAAATAATCTCATTTCTTTTAGGACCATTGGATATTATAGTAATAGGATATCCTATTTTATCCTCAATAAACTCGACATACTTCCTTGCATTTTCAGGAAGCTCGTTAAAGCTTGTAATTCCTTTTACATCGGTTTTCCAGCCAGGAAGAATTTCATACACGGGTTGCGCTGCTTCAAGCAGAGGTGTAACAGGAAATTCTTTTGTAACACTTCCGTCAATTTCATATCCGGTGCAAACAGGAATTTCATCTAAGTAGCTTAATACGTCAATAGCAGTAAGGGCAACATCCGTTGTTCCCTGAAGCATGCAGCCGTAACGTGCAGCAACGCAGTCAAACCATCCCATTCTCCTTGGACGCCCTGTTGTTGCACCAAATTCACCCGCGTCTCCTCCTCTGATTCTAAGCTGATGAGCTTCCTCGCCGAAAATTTCGCTTACGAAAGCACCTGCACCGACGGCGGAAGAGTATGCCTTTGCAACTGTATATACTTTTTCGATTGATTGTGCGGGAATTCCCGCACCGACGGAAGCAAAGCCTGCAAGTGTTGATGAGGATGTAGTCATCGGGAATATTCCGTGGTCAGGGTCTTTAAGAGCACCTAACTGACCTTCTAAAAGTATGTTTTTACCATCTTTAATGGCTTTATGCATATATTCAACTATGTTGATGAGATAAGGAGCAACAAAATCCCTATATTCAATAACTTCGTCGAAAATTGCCTTGGGATTAAGTGAGGGTTTGCGGTATAAATGTTCAAGAATAATATTTTTAATTTCGCATGCCTCTGCAATTCTCTCCATTAAAATCTTCTCATTAAAAAGATGTGAAATCTGAATTCCTGTCTTTGCATATTTATCTGAGTAAAAAGGTGCTATACCGCTTTTTGTTGAGCCGAATTGCTTGTTGCTTAAACGTTCCTCCTCATATGTATCAAAAAGAATGTGATAAGGCATTAAAATTTCTACTCTGTCAGAGATAAGTATATTTGGTTTTTTAATTCCGCCTTCTTTAAGAGCTTTTAGCTCCTTGATAAAATAGGGGATATTAAAAGCAACACCTGTTCCGATAATATTTACCGTGCTTGGGTTAAAAACACCGCTTGGTATTTGATGAAGAGCAAACTTGCCGAAATCATTTATAATTGTATGCCCTGCGTTGCTTCCGCCTTGAAAACGAACAACAATATCAGCATTTTCCGCGAGCATATCTGTTATTTTGCCCTTGCCTTCATCTCCCCAGCAAGCACCGACTATAGCTTTTACCATATTTTAGTTCCTCCTGCCGTAAAAAAATAATTAAATAATATTTTTTGCATTTTATATAATCAGCCGTTATACTCTCAATTCATCTTTGTTTTCGTCAATAAGGCTTGAATTTGCTTCAAGTATAGGCTTAACTCTGCCTGCTATAAATTCCTCTGTCTGTTGAGGTGCGCGCCCGACAAAGTTTCTTGCATCCATTATGGACTCAAGCTCCGAAAGAGAAAGACCAAAGGAAGCATCATCCGCAATTCTTTGGAGAAGGTCATTTGGTTTTCCCTCTGCTTTAACAACCTTGCCCGCAGCCATGGAATGCTCTCTTATTTTTTCGTGAAGCTCCTGCCTGTTTCCTCCCTTTTTAACCGCATCCATCATTATGTTTTCTGTTGCCATAAAAGGGAGCTCGCTGCTTAGCCTTTGCTCAATAACCTTCGGATATACGACAAGTCCTTCAACTATATTTCTGTAAAGACTTAAAATCGCGTCAATACAAAGGAAAGCCTCCGGAATGCTGAGTCTTTTATTTGCGGAATCATCGAGAGTTCTTTCAAACCACTGGGTTGAAGCTGTTATTGCAGGATTAAGCGCATCCACAATTACATATTTAGCAAGTGAGCAGATTCTTTCGCTTCGCATAGGATTTCTCTTATATGCCATCGCCGAGGAGCCTATCTGACTTTTTTCAAAGGGCTCTTCAATTTCCTTAAGATGCTGAAGAAGTCTTATATCATTGCTGAATTTATAAGCACTTTGCGCAATTTGGCTCAAAACATTTAGAACCTGACTATCAAGCTTTCTTGGATAAGTCTGTCCGGTAACGGCAAAGCAGCTTTCGTAGCCCATCTTTTCCGCGATAAGCCTGTCAAGCCTTTTGACCTTTTCAAAGTCTCCGTCGAAAAGCTCCATAAAACTTGCCTGTGTTCCGGTTGTGCCTTTTGCTCCTCTTAGCTTTGCCTTTGAAATCTGATAATCAAGGTCCTCCAAGTCCATAATAAGATCCTGAAGCCAAAGACTTGCCCTTTTGCCGACGGTTGTTGCCTGCGCCGGCTGAAAGTGGGTAAAACCAAGTGTCGGCATATCCTTATATTCTGCTGCAAATTTTGAAAGCTCGTTAATAACATTAACAAGCTGTTTTTTTATAAGCTTCATGCCCTCGGTCATAATTATTATATCCGTATTGTCACCTACGAAGCAGCTTGTTGCACCAAGGTGGATTATGGGCATTGCCAAGGGTGCCTGTGTTCCAAAGGCATAAACATGACTCATGACGTCATGTCGGACAATCTTTTCTCTTTCCTCGGCAGCTTCATAGTTAATATCATCTTTAAATTCCTTCATTTGAGCTATCTGCTCGTCGGTAATATTCAAACCAAGCTCCTTTTCAGTTTCTGCCAGGGCAATCCAAAGTTTTCTCCATGTTTTGAACTTATATTCCTGAGAAAAAAGGTAGCTCATTTCCTTGCCGGCATAACGTGAATTTAGAGGACTTTCATACATACTTCTCATTTTTTCCTCCTCAAAATTAAGGCTATCTGGAAGTAATTCTCTTCCAAACTTCCTCATAGGCTTCTTCGATTCCTCCAAGGTCTCTTCGGAATCTGTCTTTGTCAAGCTTTTCATTTGTTTCTGCATCCCAGAGTCTGCATGTGTCCGGAGAAACCTCATCGGCAAGAATAATTTTACCCTTATAGCGACCGAATTCTATCTTAAAATCAATGAGCTTAATTCCTCTTTCCATGAAATATGATTTCATGAGCTCGTTTATTCTGAGAGCTTTTGCGGAAATGTCGGAAAGCTCTTCCTTGCTTGCAAGTCCTATAGCTATAATTTGCATATCGTTAATCATAGGATCTCCCAATTCATCATTCTTATATGAAAATTCTAAAACAGGACTTAAAAGTATAGTACCCTCTTCAATGCCGTATTTTGTTGAGAAACTGCCCGCCGCAACATTTCTTACAATAACCTCTAAAGGAACTATAGAAACCTTTTTAACGAGAGATTCCCTTTCGCCGAGCTCTTCCATAAGATGTGTTTCAATGCCGTTTTCGGCAAGATACTTAAAAATGATGTTGGTCATTTTGTTGTTTATAACACCTTTTCCTGAAATTGAACCTTTTTTAATGCCGTTAAATGCAGTTGCATCATCCTTGTATTCAATAATTAGAAGTTCTTCATCGATTGTTTTAAAAACCTTTTTTGCTTTTCCTTCGTATAACATATCAAGCTTTTCCATTAGAGCACATCCTGACTTTTAAATTTGGATACTTAATCCAAAATAAATTTAACATAAATAAAGTTAAATTTGCAATAGTTTTTTTAGCTAAATTAAAAAGATGCCCTAACCCCATTTCTCAGAGTCTTTTTTCTGAGAAATGGCTGGTAGGTCATTCGCAACGA
>DAIMMU010000101.1:0-9270 GCA_036720515.1 Sedimentibacter sp. | reverse complement strand
GTAGTTTTTAAAAACTTTTAAAGATAATTTTGCAAAATTTCTGAAAAACTTTATATTTAAAGCATAAAACAAAACTTGTTATATTTCGCTGTGATATTCAATTTCTCCAATTTCATGTTCAGTGCATTGATTCATTTCGACCTTTGAAATTTTGTCAAATTTCTGCTCGATTTTATTGGAGGTTATATTTATTTTATCAACATCATCGGAAACACGCTTGATATTTTTAGCCAATGACTCCCATCTGTCCTTGTACAGCTTAAATTCTTTTCCAAGCTTGTTAAGCTCCTGATGAATTATGCCTGCATATTTTTCTCTTTCCATGTTTCGTAAAACAACCTGCACGGTTGATAAGACAGACATTAACGTTGTCGGAGAAGTAATCCAGACCTTCTTCTCGCCTGCATAATCCAACAGGTCCTGATGATATGCGTTTATCTCGGCAAAAATTGCTTCTGCCGGAATAAACATAATTGCCTGTTCAGATGTTTGTCCCTGAATTATGTATTTTGAAGAAATATCATTTATATGCTTCTTTACATTTGATTTAAAGTCTCTTGAATACTGTTTTCTTTCGCTGTCCGAATTATTCATATCAATCATACGCTGATAATTTTCAAGAGGAAATTTAGAATCTATACAAAGCATACCAACAGGCTCGGGAATATGTAAAGCTGCATCCGCAACTGTTGAGTTATTTAATTTCTTCTGAAGCTCATATATTTTATCGTTTTTTTCTCCGAAAACCACGGACAAAATGTGGTTAAGCTGGACTTCTCCAAAAGTTCCCCTGCTTTTTTTATCAGTTAAAACATCCTGCAATGAAACTATATTTGTTGACAGGCTGTCAATTTTCTTTTGAGCTTCATCTATTCTTGACAATCTTTCCAATATATTTATAAATGTTTTGTTTGTCTTTTCAAATCCTTCATTCAGCCTTTCTTCGACCCTTAAGTTTATCCTGTCAAGGTTTTGGCTCACACGTTCATTCAGCGATGTAAAATTTTCATTTAATGTCTTGGATGTGTCTGTACTGAATTTAGTAAATGATTCAGTTAATTTATTTGAGTTCCTGTCCATTCTTTCAACTGTTTCCAGTTTGTTTGTCAACAGTTCCCTAAGCTGCTTCTGTTCCGAATCAGCAATTTTTCTTGTTACGGAATCAATTAAATTCAAATTATTATCTTTTAAATTTATTTTCAGCTCAGATATTATTTGTTCCTTGGAATTGTTCTTTAATTGCTTTATCAATACAACAATATTGATTGCAATTGAAATAAAAAGCATTGATATAATAATATAATCCACGGCAGCCACCTCCATACTTGGGGACATTCCTTAAAAAGAAGCCTCGCAGAGGGTCACTAAATTTTAAGTGTGCCCCCTTTCCTTTTATATACTACAACAAAATCGAACATTTGTCCACTTGAATTTCTGCTTATTTATGTGATATAATTTGTTTATAAATAAAAAGAGGGATGAATGAAATGTTACAAAAGTCTTTGGAGCTGCTGAAGAAGTATTACGGGTACCAGTCTTTCAGAAAAGGACAGGAAGTTATTATAGAGAATATTTTGTCCGGAAAAGATGTTTTGGCAATTATGCCTACCGGAGGCGGAAAGTCTCTTTGCTATCAGATACCTGCAATGATGATGGAAGGAACTGTCATAGTCATTTCTCCCCTCATTTCCCTGATGAAGGATCAGGTGGATACATTGCAGCAATTAGGCATACCTGCCGCTTTTATCAACAGCTCATTGCCTTGGGGAAAACTTAATGAAATTGTTTTTGAGGCGATACATAACAGGTATAAACTTTTGTATGTTGCTCCGGAGCGATTAGAGTCCGGAGATTTTATCGAACTTTTGAAAAACATTAAAATATCCATGATTGCAGTAGATGAAGCCCATTGCGTTTCCCAATGGGGTCATGATTTCAGACCAAGCTATTTAAAAATTAAGGATATCAGGAATATTGCCGGAAACAATCCTATCATATCGGCATTTACCGCAACGGCGACACCCGAAGTTAAAGAGGATATAATAAATTTAATAGATTTAAGGAATCACTATGAAATAATAACAGGATTTGACAGGGAAAACCTAAAGTTTGAAGTTGTGAAAACAAATAAAAAGATGCAATATGTTTTAAATTTTGCGGAGGAAAACAAAGGAAAATCAGGTATCATATATTGTCTTACAAGAAAAATTACCGATGACGTATGCTCTAAATTAGTCAAAGCAGGTCACAAAGCAGTAAGCTACCATGCGGGCTTAAGTAACGAAGAAAGAAATATAAGTCAGGATGACTTCCTGTTTGACAATGCGGATATTATTGTTGCAACCAATGCATTTGGCATGGGCATTGATAAATTGGATATAAGATTTGTTATTCACTACAACATGCCTAAAAATGTTGAAAGCTATTATCAGGAAGCGGGAAGAGCAGGACGTGACGGGGAAAAGTCAGAATGCATATTGTTATACAGCCCTCAGGACATAGTGATGAACAAATTTCTTATAGAGAACAGTTCGGGCGAGGGTACTATGGCGGGTGATTATGTAAAGCTTCGCGATATGGTTAACTATTGCAATACAGATAAATGCCTCAGAAGGTATTTAATAAGTTATTTCGATACCGGCTATAATATCGAAAGCTGCAATAATTGCGGCAATTGCTTAAATGAAATAGAAAGTCAGGATATTACTGTTGAAACTCAAAAGATATTGTCATGTATTTACAGGATGGAGCAAAGATTTGGCAGCAATGTTGTCATAGATGTTTTAAAAGGTAGCGGTAGCCAGCGCATTAAATCACTTAATTTCCACAAATTAAGCACCTATGGGATTATGAAGGAGTATGACAAGGACACGTTGAAGGACATGATTTCATATTTAATTTCCGATGGTTATATTAATATTGCAGGTGACAAATATCCGGTTTTAAACATTTCTAAGTTAGGTTATTCAGTATTAAAAGGAGCCGAAAAGGTTGAGATAAAGAAAGTATTTACTAAGAAGGCTATGGCTGTGGAATATTCATATGATAAGGAATTGTTTGAAATCCTGAGAGCTTTAAGAAAAGAAATTTCAGAAGAATTAAAAGTGCCTCCCTTTGTAGTATTTTCTGATGTTACATTGAAGGATATGTGTGTTAAATATCCGCTAAATGAACGTGCCATGCTCAATGTAACAGGTGTTGGTGAATTCAAAGCAAAGAAGTACGGAAATATATTTATTGAAAAAATCAAAGAACATGTTGGTAAGAATAATATTGATATCAATAAAAAGCCTGAAATAAGCATGCAATCCGAAGAAAATAAAAAAGAAAGGAAAAGCAGGACTGTTGACAAAGGTATAGATACGAGAACATTGAGCTATAATTTGTACAAGGATGGTAAAGGTGTAAAGGAAATAGCAGGGGAAAGGGATCTTAGTACAAAGACGGTTGAAGACCATCTGATATACTGCGCTAAATTAGGTTTTGAAATAAATTATCATGACTTTGTATCTAATGACAAGGAGAAAATGATAGTAAATGCATACAAAAAGATAGGCGGAGATAAGTTAAAGCCGATTAAGGAAGCTTTGCCTGAAGATATATCTTATACGGAAATAAAATTTGCATTGTGCAAATATAATATTGGAGAAAAACATGAGTAATTTATATGTTGTGCCAACACCTATCGGTAATTTAGGCGATATGACTGAAAGAGCAATAGAAACATTAAATAATTGTGATTTAATTTTAGCAGAGGACACAAGGCATACTCTAAAGTTGTTAAATCATTTCAATATTAAAACAAAAATGATTTCATACCATAAATTCAATGAAAAACAAAGAAGCGAAGAAATAATTCAAAAGATTACAGATGAAGGAATAAATGTGGCATTGGTAACCGATGCAGGCACACCGTGTATTTCCGATCCAGGCTATGAATTGGTAAAGGAAGCAAGAGAAAGGGGTATTGAAGTAATAGGGCTGACGGGTGCTTCGGCATTAACAACCGCTCTTTCAATATCCGGTATCGAAACATTTGAATTTGCTTTTTACGGCTTTTTGCCCCGCAAAAAAAGCGAATTGGACGGTGCATTGAAAAGGGTACTTAACAATCCTGTCAAAACCTTTGTTTTTTATGAATCACCTAAAAGGATAATCAGTTTAATTGAAAATATAAAGATTCACATGCCAAATTCAACTCTTTGCGTCTGCAAGGAATTAACAAAGATTCATGAAAAAACATTTTACGGAAGTGCAAAAAGTGTTATTGAGCAGCTAAAGAATCATGATGATGTGGAAAAGGGTGAATATGTAATTGTAGGCTATAACAACGATTATGCGGAAAAAGATACTTCAGCCTATCAGGTCAGTCTTCACGGAATTTTATTTGACAAGTTAATTAAAAACGGGTACTCTTTGAAGGAAGCTGTAAATGAAGCGGCAGAAGAAGGTATCGCCTCAAAAAACGAAGCATACAAAGCATCACTGGATATCAAAAAAATTATTGAAAGTTTTTGATAAGATCAATAAATTTATGACCTTATCGAAAAAGGGATCCCAATGATGGTGTTTTAAGAATGTTTTTTTGCAGTATGCTGACAAATTACGGATGCGAACTATATAATGGGGAAATAACCATGAAGGTTGAGCAAATATTCGTGGTTATTTTATTAGGAGGAGAAAATGAATAGAAAGTTTGAAACAAAAGAAATAGTATTGAGCGGATTACTTTTAGCTTCGGGAATAATTCTGCCTATGGCATTCCACTTGTTTGGAATGACAGGACCAATTGCATTACCTATGCATATACCGGTATTGATAGGAGGATTTTTACTTTCGCCGCACTTAGCATTGCTGCTGGGAATTTTAACTCCGTTAATCAGCGGACTGCTGACCGGTATGCCGGTTATATTCCCAATGGCAATAATTATGGCATTTGAATTAGGTACTTATGGACTTACTGCGTCTTTGTTAACTACCAAGCTAAAATTAACAGCCATACCATCATTGATTATATCTATGATAGCCGGAAGAATTGCTGCAGGATTGACAGTAGCTGTTTTAGTACAATTATTCGGTATTAAGATGAATCCTTTAATATATGTGAAAGGTTCGGTAATAACCGGTTTGCCCGGAATTATTATTCAACTGATCTTTATCCCGTCACTTATCTTTGCAATTAACAAATATCTTAAAAAGCCGGCAATAAAAGCATAATGTATCCGCACTTGGCAGATGGAAGAATACGATTCAATAATATTTTATTATTGATAAATCAGTTGACAAATCAATTTCTTAAGTATATTCTTTACTAAATATTGAAAAATGATATACTAAAGAGGTAACTTATATGCTTTTTTAGCGGGGTGAAAAATTGAATAGAAATTTAGTGTTGAATCCAATACCAATAATGATGATATGCCTGATTTTTATAATAGGAGCTATTGTTTTTTCAATTCCAATATACTATGGTTTTTTAACAGGTATAATTTTTACCGGCATTGTACTTTATAAAAGCGGTTATAGCATAAAAGAACTTTGGAAAACAATAATATCCGCAATCTGGGATATTAAAAACTTGTTGGTTATCATTATGTTTATAGGAGCAACAACTTCTATATGGCTTGCTTCCGGTGTTGTACCCACAATTATGTACTTCGGCTTCTCCTATATGGAAGGGGTAAACTTCCTTTTGGCGGCATTTTTAATAATGTGTGTTGTATCAATGTTTATGGGTACGGCGGTAGGCACTCTCAGCACAGTGGGTATATCTTTAAGCGGTATCGGCCTCGGCATGGGAATTCCTCATAACTTAATTGTCGGAGTATTGGTTTCGGGAGCTTTCATCGCTGATAAAATATCTCCCCTGTCAGGTCTTGTAAATTTAGTAATGACAACCGTAAACAGAAACTACAAAGAAATATTTAAAAGCATGATTATAACCTTGATACCTACTATAATAATAACATCGATAATCTATTTCATCATAGGCTCAAAATATACAACAGGAAATACGGAGAATCTTATTCTGTATAAACAGGCAATTGCAGAAGGATTTAATACGAATCCCATACTTTTAGTTCTGCCGTTGGTGGTTTTGACCTTGTCCATTTTAGGGCTTAATTCAATAGTTACCTTTTCAATAGGGATCGCGGTCGGAATAATACTAAGCATTATATTTCAGAAATCAGATATTTTATCAATAATAAACGCACTTATTTTTGGTTATCACGGCAATACTCCTTCTGCTGAATTAAATAATTTATTGGTAAGCGGAGGAATGGTTTCCATGATAGAAGCTATCTTTATAGTAGTCGGAGCATTTTTATTAATAAAGCTTTTTGAAAAGGGAAATATACTTATACCTTTAATGGATAAATTGGTTTATGGAATAAACAGCAGAATAAGCTTAATAAAAAGGACGGGACTTATAAGTGTATTAATGACGGTTGCAACCTGTGACCAGACTTCGGGAATCATTCTCCCAGGAACAATGCTTCAGGAAAAATATAAGGAATTAAAATTAGACAATGCGGTTTTGGCAAGAACCATCTTTGACACGGGAGTTATAGTGGCACCTCTTATGCCATGGAATATTAATTCGTTCTTAATAAAACCAATAATGGGAATAACGGCTGCACAATATGCTCCTTATGCAGTATTATGCTATGTCTGTCCGCTAATTACGGTCTTGGTTTCGCATATTCAATATAAGGATAAAAATACAGGAGAGAAAGCTTTATAAATTATAAAGGCTTCTCTTTTTTAGTTATGGGAGTTTCTGAATATAAAATAAATTTTTTTGATTTTTCCTTTTTAATTTAAGTAAATCATCAGAAAAGTTACGAATATTAGAATCTTTTTTTAATATTGCATGTATTATACAGTAGTAATATAATACAATTAGAATAAATAACATAACACATATTCTGATGTTTTGTTAAATAATATAACATAATAATATGGTTAAGGAGAGTATTATGCGAAATTTAACAGCCAACTCAAATGTTTTAAAATGGGTAGACGAAATTATATCTATGACTAATCCATCAAAGGTAGTTTGGATTGACGGAAGTGAAGAACAATTAGAAGAGCTTCGAAAAGAAGGATGCTCAACAGGTGAGCTTAGAAAAATGAACGAAGAAATTTATCCCGGATGCTACTACCATCGCTCACAAAAAGACGACGTTGCAAGAATGGAAGACAAAACATTTATTTGTTCTAAAAGAAAAGAAGATGCCGGAAATACCAACAACTGGAAGAGCCCAGAGGAAGCTTATAAATTGGGACGGGAAATTTTCACTGATTCCATGAAGGGAAGAACTATGTACGTTATTCCATATTCGATGGGACCTGTAGGCTCGCCCTTTTCAAAGATTGGATTTGAAATTACAGATTCAATTTATGTTGTTTTAAGCATGAACATAATGACGAGAGTCGGACAAAAAGTGCTGGATGTATTAGGAGATTCCAATGATTTTGTAAGAGGAGTACACGGAAAGTGCACCTTGGATATTGACAAAAGATATATATTTCATTTTCCTGAAGACAATACAATTTGGTCATGCAACTCAGCTTACGGCGGCAATGTATTGCTCGGCAAAAAGTGCTTTGCTCTTCGCATTGCTTCCTATCAGGGCTGGCAAGAAGGCTGGATGGCGGAACATATGCTAATAGTAGGAATCGAAAATCCCAGCGGAGAAGTAAAATATATTGCAGGAGCATTCCCTTCGGCATGCGGCAAAACAAATTTGGCAATGCTTATCCCTCCTGAGGTATACAGAAAGAAAGGATATAAGGTTTGGACGGTAGGCGACGATATTGCATGGCTTCGAATTAAGGAAGACGGAAGACTTTGGGCTATAAACCCTGAAGCGGGCTTTTTCGGAGTTGCGCCGGGAACAAACGAAAAATCAAATTATAATGCACTTATGTCAACAAGAAAAAATTCAATTTTCACAAATGTTGTATATAATTTGGATAACGACACGGTTTGGTGGGAAAAATTTGATGACAATCCTCCTGAAAATGCTTTGGACTGGCTTGGAAATCCATGGAACGGAAAAACATCAAAGGAAAAAGGAGCGCATCCTAACTCAAGATTTACTGCACCTGCTAAGAATTGTCCCTGCATATCATCCGAATGGGAATCACCGGAAGGAGTTCCTTTATCGGCAATAATATTCGGCGGAAGACGTGCTAAAACAGCTCCGCTGATTTATCAGTCAAGAAATTGGCAGCATGGTGTTTTCGTAGGTTCAACACTTGCTTCGGAAACTACAGCAGCAGCAGCGGGAGCGGTAGGTGTTGTAAGAAGAGACCCAATGGCAATGCTTCCATTCTGCGGATACAATATGGGAGATTATTTCAGGCATTGGCTTGAAATGGGCAAGAAAATGAGTAATCCTCCGAAAATATTCCATGTAAACTGGTTTAGAACAAATGAAGAGGGAGAATTTATATGGCCTGGTTTCGGAGAAAACTTCAGGGCTATTGAATGGATGCTGAAAAGATGTGAAAGTAATTCAGAAGCAAATGAAGCGCCGATTGGTTATCTTCCGAAGCCCGAGGATATAAATGTTGAAGGTCTCGACTTACCGGTTGAATCATTAAAATCATTGCTTACAATAGACAGTGAATCATGGCTTGAAGACGTGAACAATATTACTGAATTCTATGAGAAAATCGGAAATACTATGCCTGAAGAGTTATATGAAGAACTTAAAATTTTAACGGAAAACTTAAATAAAAGTTTAGCTAAAAGCTTAGCATAAGCTTCACCTTCGGTATTGTTTCGGACAACTGCATCATTTTGAGAGTTCAGACCGAAGAATCTCATCGTCGAATGACGATAATTTCAGCTGTATTCCGTACTCTTTGAATAATTTGATATAGGACACCATGTAAATAAAAATTCTGTAATGGGAAATTTGTTTTCAGGTGTCCTTTTTAATAGTAATGTATTTTTCATTTTCATCCATTGTCAGTATTACCTTTCTCATTCTGCCACCTTGTATAATGAATATATAGGAAATTCATTATACTTTCCTTTCTGGATTATTTTCTATATAATCTTTAATAGACGCTGTAGATTAGTTCTGTCACCTACAGCAACTGCTCATATTTTTGTCATGAGGTTTTATTATCTTTTTATTTGGGACATAATCAAATGTGGTACAATAGGACATTATCACAAATCAATCAGACTTAAAAAAACTTTTTTTAAAAAAAGTGTTGACAAATAAATTTTAATAAGTTATCATTGCTATT
>DAIMMU010000100.1:0-9273 GCA_036720515.1 Sedimentibacter sp. | reverse complement strand
GAAAAAGTTAATAAACTTTGAACTATATCCGTGCATCTTTTTATTTGCTCCCTTATATTAAGCAGATAATCCTTAAATACCCCTGTCCTTTTCAGTTCATTAATATCCTTTGTTTCCATCAGCTCCAATAAATCATCCGCATAAAAACCTAAAGTATTCATCGGATTGTTTATTTCATGTGCAACACCTGCAGCCAATAATCCTACCGAAGCTCTTTTTTCAGCTATTAATGCTACTTTTTCATTTTCTCTCTTTATCTGAATTTCCTTTGTCATTGCATTAAACGCTTCAATAACAAGACCTAATTCATCCTTGGAGCTGTATGGTATTTCATAATTGAAGTTCCCATCTTTTACGGAGGATACACCTTTTGATAATTCCTTTACCGGCTTAATTACCACCGAAATAATAAATACAATAAGCATGCTTATAATAACAATAATAATAAATAAAACAATGGTCAGCCTTAACAGCATTGTTCGGAGTGCCGCATATGCATTTGTCAAGGGCTGTTCTACCACCACTCCCCAGCCCACCGTAGGAATTACTCCGTAAACACCTAAAACCTCTTCTCCCGTGTATGATTTATAAGTTATTGATTTAAAATTATCACTTATTCCGTCATCGTTATTGTTTAACAGTTCCCGGACACTTTTGCTTCCCAAAACACTTTGCCGTCTCAATACCTGGCTGTGGTCAGTATGCCCTATTAAATTTCCCTCTCTGTCAACAAGCATTATATAGCTCCCCTTTGGAAGCTCTATGGATGCTATTTCTTCCATAACCTTTCTCAGACTAATTTTTCCTATAAAGCCTCCGGCAAATTCCCTGTTTAAATATGATATAGGTATATAGCAGTCAAAAACAATCTGGTTGTTATTGTCAACCTTGGCATTCCCTATATATAATTCTCCTTTTTTCAATGCTGATAGTTGAGGCTCCGATACCTTATTAAGATCCTTGTCGGAATAAGCATATCGTTTTGACACCTTTGCTGTTTCCTGACCATTCTGGGATATAATTATCAATTCTTCCAAATGGGGAAAGTTTTTTAAAACACCGTACATTAATTCTTCTTTTTTATTTTCGTCATTCGATAGGAATAATTCGGAATTAGTCAAAGAAACAGTATCTAATGCAGTTTGCAGGGTTATAATCAAATCGGAAACCGTATGTGACACTCTTGAGGCAGCGAAAGCTTGCTGCTGATGTATTGATTTTTGTATTTCAGCTTTTAGTATTTCCATGTTGTATAAGCCGAACAGTAATATCGGAACAATGGAAACAGCCGTCAACATAGCTATCAATTTTATTTTTATACTGTTGTACCATTGAATATTTGTCCATTTATCCATAACAGCGCCTTTCACTCATATATGAAATGATCCACGTAAGGCATATCGGATGCCTTGATATCTATGCCAAGCTTTCTTGCGGTATCCATATTTACATATAATTCTAACTTTTCAGGTGATTCAATAGGTATGATTTTGGGGTCTTGCCCCTTCAAAATATTTACAACAATTCTGGCAGCCTGTGCTCCTTCATTGTAATTGGTTCCTCCGTAAAAAGCCAATGCTCCTTTTTCGACGTGTTTGTTGGATACTGCTATCAGTGGTAATTTATTCTCTATGGATATATCAATTATTTCTTCTATTATCGAATTAAATAATAGGCTGCACATCAGCATTACCCCGTCCGTTGTTTTGCTTTTTTCGTTTAATATATTTAAAACTTCGTCTGCTTCCGTTGCAGGAACAATATCTAATTCTACATCATATTTGTCGGCTGCATCATATAAATATTCAATGCTTGCATCAATTGGCATATTTAACGGATTATAAAGAACCAATACCTTTTTTACACTTGGAACTAATCTTTTTAAAAATTCGATTCTTTTTCCGGATAGCTGCACATAGTAGCTGTCTACTCCCGTAATATTGCATCCCGGTGAAATACGGTCCTCGACAAATCCTAACCCTACAGTGCAGGCAACACCTATGAATGCTACCGGAATTTGCGATTGTGCGGTAGCCTTTTTTGCGGCAGTTGTTTCATCAATACCTAATGTTACTATTACATCAACATTTTCATCTACCAATTCCTGAGCCATTTTCTCCAAATCATCAATATTTTCATCTGCATTTTTTACAATAATTTCTACATTATCCTCGTATAAACCATATCTTTTTAATCCTTCACGCATTCCGTCTACCTTGTCCAATCTGCCTTCAATAAAAGTAAGTACACCTATTTTGTAGACTTTGCTTTCTTTTTCATGGGCATTTGTAGATAAATTGTTTGTTCCGTACAATAAAAAGACCGATATTATGATTATAGTTAATAATATCACATATTTTTTCATAATTACCTCATGCTTTATACTATAAAATTTTATTCTTTACTCATTATATATTTTATTTAGTAATCTTTCAAGGAATAAAAAGCTGACATCGTATGTACTTCTTTAGCAATACAAAACCGGTAATATGTAACGCATAAGCTTTTCATATTCTTTATAATGGTGCATATAATCTACTAAAACGAAAAGAGGTGAATTTATGTTTAATGATTTCATGACTTTAGATGTATTGACCACATTTGCGGGTCTTACAGCCACAACTATGCTAATAGTACAATTCACGAAATTTCTTGTTAAAAAAAGATTCGGTGATTCTTATGTCAGACTTTACAGCTTTATAATAGCATTAATTCTTACATTTTTATTTGCAAGACAGGGAGAAAACGCACAAGGCATAATAATGACAATTATAAACGCAATCCTAATAACCATAGCCGCTATGGGGGGTTACGAAATGATAACAAATCCTCTGGCAAAAAAATAAGTTGATTATTTGTTACCGAACACACGCAGTTTCGTTAACAGACATGCAATCACACTTTTTCGGTAATAGAATAGTATAATAATGGGCTTGCCCAAAATTATAAAGAAAAGGTGTTATTATGAGCGGTAGAAATGATTGTAATGATGTAGCCGGAACCAGAAACAGATGCGGAAATAATGTTGCAGGTGGCTCTGGCAGAAATAGATGTGAATGTGTTTTTGAATGCTTGCTTCAATTGCTTGAAGAAGCCGGAGGAAGTAACCATGTATGCTGCGGGAGCAATTCAGTAAGCCCCGGCGGCGGATCCCTAAGCAGACGTTGCGACTGCGAATGTGTTTTCGAATGTCTGCTTGAGTTATTGGAAGATGCTTTAGAAGAAGATTCCTGCAAATGTCCTAGATAATTAATACTACTTCGCCAAATCGCAATCAGAAATTTCTGATATGCATCCAAAAGCCTTGTTGTTTGCACAATAATATAACAGCATGTTAATCGGCGAAAGTTGTTAATGCATATTTTGGTCATTCCGGGAGTGCAGAACCACAAAACTCATATGTAAGTATGTAGACACTGCGCTCCCGGATGACAAAATTACAGTTATTGTAAGTCCTTAAAATTCTCCGTTTTAGTTATTTCCCCATCTTTTATCGTAATAAATGCTATGTATTTGTTTATTATGTAATTATCTATTGTCCTGTAGTGCACTTTAAATAGTTGCAGTTCATCTTCTTTTGCAGTTACCTTTATATCATTGATGCTGCATTTAACAGAAGCTTTACCCTTAGCCGCATATTCCTGTAAATGGTTTATAACTTGGCTTTTATCCTTTTCAAAATCAATTAATCTTGTGTCGTATTCATTTTGTATTTCACTTAATCTTAAATTATAATTCATAGCATAGCTTGTAACCTCATTATAAAATATGGCTGCGCCTATAGCGGCTAACACTGATATTGTTATTATTAGGAAAATTATTTTTTTCATAGTCCAAACTCCTGTACTGCCATAAAATCAGTATCTGTCAAATGCTCATGTTCCCATAGCATAGAAAACATATTTATTAAGCCGTTGTCTAATTCATAAAATATGACCTGTTCCAATCGGCTATTGTCAAGATCATAAAAATACATGATTTCTGCTTTTTCTGTTAATTCATCCTTGAATTTTTCCATTGCTTGTTGTCTATCGGAAACAGTTGCTTCAGGCAATGCATCATTTATGTGGTCTTCAACGTATGACATAAGATGCGTTTTCAAAACAATTAAATTGTATTCTAAAAAAGCTTCATCATTAATACTGCTGTTATTTATATCATAGCCGTGAACTTGGTTATTGTTTATGTATTCAATTATTTCAGCCTCAATCTCTTCAGCGGAATTTTTATTTTTTTCGCAAGCATCAAAAACAATTTTTACTTCATTATTGCTTCTTTCCATATCCTTTTCCAATTCAGCAATTACTCTCTCGTTTTCTTCCTGATTTTTGTACAGAGCATAATTTTCCCGGAAATTCTTTATTTCACAACCGCTTAAAATAACCAAGGAAATTATCAGCATAATTAATATAGTTCTTTTTCTCATTTATGTCACCTCTTATACTTTTCCTTATCCCAATAATGATGATGCCTTGATAAATATCCTTCATCTACGGCAAAATAAGAAAAGTCGCAATATCCCTCAATATCAGGCACAGGATCTCCCCATGTGGAATCTATGTGCAGTATTTCTCCGTCTAAATTTGCCCGAGTCCAAATATGAGTACCCATATTGCCTCCTAAGCCGGCGGTACCGATAATTCCTTCCACTTCTTTAATACCTGCCATTTTTAACATTAAATTATACACAGATGTGTAAGCTGAACATACTCCTGTGTTATACGTAATAAGACCGAATCCGTTAAAGCTTATCACATTATCCTTATAATCCGTATCATATGTATTGTTAACTGCTATCCATTCATATAATACTTTTGCCTTTTCTTTGTCGTTCATTTCTTTAGTTAAGCTTTTCGCTGCAATCAGATCGCTCATTGTATCTTCGGTTTTTTTCAGCAATTTATGCTTCATCTCTGTAATTTCATCATTATCGAAATGATCTGAATTAAACATAATTTTAAGAACAGCCTTTTTTGAACTAATTTTATATGTTTCATAATTAAGATTTCTGAGAAATTCAAAATATTCAGGGTATTTGGCTTGTACATTGTTCCATGCATCAATAAGATTATTCTCAACAGCGATGTTTATCCTCTCCCCCTGACCAAAGATTCCGTCTGTTTTCATGGGATCTTCATATGGTATGTAAAGTTCAAATATGTCCGTCACCGCAATATATAACAACACTCTTTCAAATTCTTCGATTTTAAATGGTTCTTCAACAACCACCAACTCCCTTGCATTAATTACAGGATGTATTTCTAAGGCAGGTTCATCTGCATAAGAAACTTGTCCTGAAAAACAAGCAAAAAAATAATCAAAAATAATACTTTTGATTTTAAGCTGATTTTCATATGATAAGCCCCCTCTCCTTAGTTTTTATCGTCAACAAAATTATATCAATAAGATTAGGATATTTCAATTGAAAAATGTCTTACATATAAAATTAATGGGGACAAAGTCCCCACATCATATTTTCAAAAAATAGCGGCAGGTTATTTGCAGCTATTTTTATCATTCATATTTTTTCCAAGGCTTTACTTTTGGCTTAAAGGTTATTCATTATACAGACTCAAGTAATATGATTTTTTTAATTCCTTCTCATCGGTATAAGCATCCTTAAGTATTTGAATTATTTGAATGTCTCCGCCTAATTCTTTAAGATTTTTTTCCAATGCAGAAATAACCTTATCGACTTCGGAATCACACGTTTTCTCAAGCTTTGCGACATAATCGACATTAGCCATAACCAACTCTTTTTTTCCTTCTTTATTTTGTTTTATTTCTGGAAGTTTTGAATATTGGTCTATCACTTCTCTTTCTAATTCGCCTAATTTATTTACATACTTAGCCTTCAAGGCGTACATACGGCTGACACTGTCTCCTATTTCCTTTTCAATTATTTTGGAATTGTCAACGGTTACATCATCAGATGATTTCCCAAAGTTGCTTTGCTGTGATTCACTGACATCTTTGGTTGGTGAAAAGTCTTCTTGTTCATTGTTTTCGTCATTTATATACTCAATAGGAAGATCATATTTTTTTGCTATTTCGTCTAAACTCATTTCACCTTTGAGCAATTTTTGTTCATCTTCGGCAGTTAAATCATTTATTGATGAATTTGTATATTTCTCAACCTTTACTTTTAAATCTTCCCTTTTCCTGTTAATCTCCGATGCTATATCTTCGGATGATTTTGTGAGTCCGTTTAAAACAGCCGATATATTGTCATACTGCCATAGAACAACTGCTGATGATATTATAATTATTATTGTCAAAATTGTAAGTATAATTTTTGTTGATTTTTTCATGATTTTCCCTTGTTATATTTTTAGATTATATTTCCACATCCGGAAAGAAAAATTCTTTTAAATCCAATAAATCTTGTGTTTCATTTTGAAGCTGAATCTGATATTTTAATTCTTCCCGCTCTTCTTCAGTCATAAGCTTGTATTTTTCATAAACCTTTTCTGCAGCTTCCTCATAGTCATGATTGTTATCTTCTTTATACTTTTCCATATTAAGTATTATATCGTTTATTATTTTCTGTTGAGCATCGGAAGTTAGTTGTGGAATTACCCCCAATGTTAGTCTCCTAATAACTCTGTCCATTGTTTCATATAATTCTTCCTGAGTCAATTCTTTGTCATCCGGATCAGATGACCCATCAGATGGTTTATCATCTACTACTATATCTTCTAATAAAAATTTAGATAGAGCATCGCATACTTCTGCCCGTGTAGCTTTTTCAACAGCTCTGAAATTATTGTTTTCATCCAAAAGCATAATTCTGTTGGATATAACTCTTTTTACATATTCAACAGCCCATGGAGATACCTCATCTTCGATTGTTACATCGAGGGGAAGCTCTATAAAACTGTTAATTGCATCTAAAATTTTGCAAAATTCTTCTCGGGTAATAAATCCCTCCGGTTTAAATGTTCCATCCGGATAACCAACTATGTAACCTGCTTGCTGTGCTATAAGCACATTATCATAAAACCAATCTTCAACCTTAACATCCGAAAAATTTGCGGCTTCCTGTTTTTGTGTATATTCAAATACCAAATTCACAACCTTAACTAATTCAGCTCTTGTTATATTCCCTTCAGGCTTAAATGTTCCATCCGGATATCCAACAATAATACCCTTATCGACTAATTTGCTAATTCCCTCATAAGCCAGGTGAGTTTCATCTAAATCAGAAAATTTAGGTGCAGGTATGCTTTCTTCAGCAAAGACAAACTGTGATGATAAAAATAGAATTAAAATTATAGAAATTAATTGTATTATTTTTTTCATAATATCCCCTTGTGGCAGTAAAATTATAATAAATAGGCGGGACATGCCCGCCTTGTTGTTATTTTAATGTTACAGTTTTTAACGTTATAACGGATGTTTTCCCTTCATATGTTGCTGTAAAAACAACTTCTCCATATTCATCAAAAAACTCTTTGACCGATTTACCCGAAAACAGTATTTCATCTAATATAAATTCTGCTATTTCAGAATTTTTCGTTATTTCAATATCTTTATAAGTGAGCTTATATTCTACATCTTGACCGTTATATTTTATATTCTTATCGTCAAGAGAAGCCAATTTATCTTTTATTTTATCATTGTCACCGGTACCGAATTTGTCATATAAGGCGAATATAGCATTTATATCATCATTTGATATATCACCATCTAATAAAACAGTCATAATAGCTTCTGCATCATCTTTAACTTCTGTCCCATCTAAATATGCAATTGCTTTTCCCCATCCATCATCAGAATAAAGTTTAACGTCTCCAACATATATCTTATCAATTCTGTCGTTGATTTGTGTTATATAACCGTCCATAGCTGATGAATTTGACGTTTTATTAAATATTGATTTTATTTCTTGAACAAAGAATACCTTAAATTTATCATTGTCAGATTCTTTATATGTTTTTGAATTAAACGCAACCCCGGTATCTTGATCTGCAGTTTTTATAATTATTTGAATGTTCGGATTTGCAGGTGTTGGATCGCCACCAGGACTGCCTCCGGAGCCGCCTCCTACGATAATATCTTTAATAGCTTCCGGAGCAGTTTTAACGCCTTCGCCTAATTCCACTTTATCTACTTTAACAGCTGCTTCATATTTTATACCATCGGCTTTAGCTTCCAATGTTTTCACTGTACCTTTACCATAGATTGTAACCTTATCTTCAACTATCAGCTTATCAATTACAGCATTTTTTAAAGTAATATCTTCCGTTCTGCTTATTGTAACTTCACCTAAATTACCTGTTAATACTACACCTTTTTTATCGGTAATAGTTATTTTTTGTATTTCACCATCAATATTCTCAATAATGGTTTCTGTTCCGGCTTCAATATTTTCAACAGTGGATCCATCTTCAAAAACCAATCTTACTTTGTCCTTTAAAACTTCAATTCCAGCAACTTTTACATTTTTAAAGTATATGGAATTTATTCCGCCGCCATAAACCTGGATACCGCCTTTTACATCGATGTTTGTTAAATAAACATTGCCTTCACCGACTGTTTTGGCAATAATCAAGTCTCCTTCAATAACCAAGTCCTTAAGTTCTGTGCCGTCATTGTATACTACCTTATTTTTACCATTTACCAGGACATTGTCAAGCATTGTAATAGCTTCAGCTCTTGTTAAACTTTTCTGGGGACGAAAGCTTCCATCTACATATCCTGATATAAATCCTGCTTCGGATGTAGCTCCGACTGCTTCCACAGCCCATGAAGATAAACTGTTGTTGTCGCTGAATTTATCTGTACCTGCAGAATTGTTTTTTAAGTACTGAACACGTGCTAATATAGAAGCTGCCTGTTCTCTTGTTATGTAATCATTTGGTCCGAATTCGCTTAATGAATACCCTGAAATATACCCAGTACTTTGAGCTATTCTTACATCTTTGTAATACCACTCACTTTCAGGTACATCATTGAATTTAATATCGCTGACCTTGCTATAATCAATTATTCCATTGACCATTTTTACAAATTCTGCCCTTGTTACCTTATTGTCAGGTTTGTAGCTACCGTCAGGATATCCGGATACCCTTCCTTCATTCAGCCATTTTTCAATTGTTGCCTGAGCCCAATGCCCTTCATAGTCTTTTTCTACCGGTGCCGAGATTAACATAACTTCATCTGCATACACAAGGTTTCCCAACAATAGCATTAAGCACAAAACCATGGCAAATAACTTCTTGAAATCATTCATTTGTATTCCCCTTTCATTTGTTAACGTTATATAGTAAT
>DAIMMU010000099.1:0-9315 GCA_036720515.1 Sedimentibacter sp. | reverse complement strand
CGTAAATAAAATGAAAGGAATGTATGATATAGTTGTCTACTATATCATACAAGATGAATATATGGATTGGAAAAAAGAATTATTGTACAATTTAACTACAGCGGAGGAAGTCAAGGAAGCCTTAAGCATGGACTTATCTGATGATGAAATGGATAAGCTAAGGCAAATTATTGAAAGATATCCCATGTCTGTGCCTAAATATTATTTATCGTTGATTAATAGAGAGGATCCCAATGACCCCATAAAAAAATTATGCATACCTTCAATAAAAGAAACTGACATCAGCGGAAGCTTTGATACAAGCGGTGAAGCTGATAACACAGTTGTTGTTGGTCTGCAACATAAATACAGCGAGACCGGAATGCTTCTTTCTACCAACAACTGTGCCATGTATTGCAGGCATTGTTTCAGAAAAAGACTTGTGGGTCAGAATGATGAGGAAGTGAATAAACATTTTGAGGACATAATAAACTATATCAATGAACATGAAGAAATGACAAATGTTTTAATTTCCGGAGGAGATGCTTTTTTAAACAGTAACGAAAAAATTGAAAATTATTTAAAAGAATTGTCTGCAATAAAGCATTTAGTGTATTTACGTTTCGGAACAAGAACTCCCGTTGTGTTTCCTGTAAGAATATACGGCGATGAAGAGTTGTTAAATATTTTAGAACATTATAATAAAATTAAACAAATATATGTTGTCACACATTTTAATCATCCAAATGAAATAACAAAGGAATCTTCAAAAGCAATAGAGGAATTAAGAAACAGAGGAATTGCCGTAAGAAACCAGACGGTTTTATTAAAAGGAATAAACGACAATACGGATACCCTGAAAAAGTTATTGAAAGACTTGGTTGGAATTGGCGTGGTACCTTACTATATATTCCAATGCAGACCTGTTTCAGGTGTAAAAAACCAATTTCAGGTTCCTATAAAACGTGCATGTGAATTAATTGAAGAAGCAAAAAAACATTTAAGCGGCATGCCCAAGAGTTTTAAATATGTTATGAGCCATCATACGGGTAAAATTGAAATATTAGGCAGCATGAATGATGGAAAGGTTCTTTTCAAATATCATCAGACAAAATACGAAAAGGATGCCGGAAAAATATTCGAATTGGAATTGGACGATAATCAGGCATGGCTTCCTGATGAAATATAAAGGTATTGAGGCACACATTTTTAATGCATTCCTCCGCGAATTATTTGTAATAATATATATATAATAATATATATTATTACAAAGGAGGTATTTAAATCGAAAACTTATATGAACTAAACATTGTTTCAATAACATTGCGTGTTGTACTTTCGATTATATGCGGAGGTATTATAGGTCTTGAAAGAAGCAGCAAAAATAGGCCCGCGGGATTTAGAACTTACATAATAGTTTGCTTAAGTTCAGCCTTGGTAATGATGACAAATCAATATATTTACATGAATTTCAGCGGCAGCGATCCCGCAAGGCTTGGAGCACAGGTAATCAGCGGCATCGGCTTTTTAGGTGCCGGCACAATAATCGTAACAAGCAGAAGCCAGATAAAAGGTCTTACTTCCGCAGCAGGATTATGGGCGGCCGCATGTTTGGGCGTTGCAATCGGTATTGGGTTTTATTCGGGTGCTCTTATTGTTGCCCTTATTGTATTTATTGTAATAACCTTTTTTAAAAAAATTGATTATTTGCTCACATCAACCAATAAGATTATTAATATTTACACTTCCTTTAAATCTATAGAGCAATTGGATAAATTCATTATTTACTGCAATATATCGGGCTTCAAGGTTAGGGATATTGAAATAACAAAGGATCCAAATCAAAATGATGTGGCGGTTATCGCAATAATTACCATAGAGGCAAAAGAACGAATAAATCATGTTGAAGTTATACAAAAGCTGAATTCTTTTGAAGAGCTTATTCATATAGAAGAATTATAAGTACTCCTTTCGGGGGTAATAAAAAATACAATCGTTCAGATTGTATTTTTTATTTATTATAAAAGTTCTTCTCCCTCATTTTCAGTTTCATCTTCATCTTCATCTGAAGAAGCACTTGTTCTCTTAGTTTCAACAATTGAGATTACAATTTGTTCCGGATCTCCTTCGGGAACAATTCCTTCGGGGAATTTAACGTCCTTCAGATAAACATTTTCTACTTTATCGATATCGGAAACATCGATTACTACATCATCCGGGATGTGCTGAGGGAGTCCTTTCACGGTAATCACATCAAGCTGTCTCAAAGGCATTAATTTTTTAAATTCCAAAGTATCTGCGCCTTTAAGAACAATTGTTAAATCAGCACGAATTTCTTCATTTAACGATACCTGTTGAAAATCAACATGCAGTATATTACCCTTTACAGGCGAAACCTGAATATCTTTAACCATGCCTGTAACAGTATCATCCTTCATTGTTAATTTAAACAAAGCATTTCTTCCGTATTGAGACAGACCTTTTTTTAAATCCTCTGCTTTAACGGATACTGAAACAGAATCCTTCCCCTTGCCGGATATACTTCCGGGCAGGTAGCCTTCCTTTCGCAGTTTTTTACTTGTTCTGCTATTCGGATTTTCCCTTTTTTCAATTTTTAAAATCCCTATTTCTGACATTGTATTCCTCCTTATATTTTCTGCTATTGTTTTTAATTAACACCTCCAAGGTTTATAAATAGCAATTTACAATAAAAAGTTGAATATTTAATTCAACTTATTTATGCATTAATTATACTACGTATGGAAATAAAGTCAATCCTTAGCACAGCTTATCTATTTCTTCCAATAATCTCTGTACTATATCGTCTTCCTTCACCTTACATATTATTTCACCTTTTTTAAATAATAATGCTTCTCCTATACCTCCCGCAATTCCGATATCCGCTTGTCTTGCTTCACCGGGACCGTTGACGGCACAGCCCATTATTGCAACCGTAATGGGCTTATTAACATCCTTTAAGCCTTCCTGTATCTTCTTTGACAGCTCTATAAGCTGTATTTTTGTTCTCCCGCAGGTAGGACATGTTATATAATTAATTCCAAAATTTCTTAAATTAAGGCTTTTTAAAATCTCTTTGGCTACTTTAACTTCTTCCCTTGGGTCATCTGTTAAGGAAATTCTTAATGTATCGCCTATTCCGTCGGCTAAAAGGCTTCCCACACCAATGGCAGAGCGGATACTTCCCTCAAACAGCGTTCCCGCATGAGTAATTCCAAGATGAAGAGGATAATCAACCTTTGCCGCCATGCTTTTATAAGCGTCAATTGTCATTTTGATATCGGTTCCCTTCATTGAAATTACAATATTGTCATAGTCAAGGTCCTCTAATATTCCGACATGCTCCAATGCAGATTCCACCATTCCCTCAGAGGTTGGAGCACCGTTATACTTTTTTAATATTTCCTTATGTATACTGCCCGCATTAACACCTATTCTAATTGGAATGTTTCTTGGCTTCGCCGACTCTACAACTTTTTTAACCCTGTCCGTTCCGCCTATGTTTCCGGGATTTATTCTTAATTTATCGATACCGTTTTCAATACTTTTTAATGCTAATCTATAGTCAAAATGAATATCCGCAACAATCGGTATATGTATTTGCTTTTTAATTTCTTTTATTGCTTCCGCATCCTCATTATCGGCAACAGCCACTCTTATTATTTCGCAGCCTTCTTCTTCCAACAGTAATATTTGATTTACCGTTGACTTTACATCTTTTGTGAAGGTGTTTGTCATGGACTGTATCGTTATGTCGGCACCGTCTCCGATTTGTACATTCCCGACCATAACCTTCGAGCTTTTTCTTCTTGCTATTTTATCCATAATTGCTCCTTTATATCCTACACACTCTAAGTATATCCTTGTAAGTAATAAACAGCATAAAGCCTATTAAGAACACAAATCCGATAAAATGTATATACCCTTCCTTTTCAACGGGAAGAGCCTTTCCTCTTATTCCTTCTACGGCTAAAAATATAAGCTTGCTGCCATCCAATGCGGGAATCGGCAGTAAATTCATAAAGCCTAAGTTAATGCTTATAAAGGCTGTAAAGCTTAAAAGCGAAAGGATTCCGGTTTTGGCAGCTTCGCCGACCATTGAAATTACCATTACAGGTCCTCCCAAAGCATCGCTTCCTAATTGCCCCGTTATCAGCTGACTTATAGTTATAAACATAAGCTCAATATAGTATACTGTTTTGTACATCGAAGATGAAATTGCCGTCATAAATGATTTTTCAAGCTGGGTATTAAATCTTACAAATATTTGCTCCTCAAGATCAATATTGTAGTCAAGAATTTCACCATTTCTGTCAATTGTAACCTTAACAGTGTCCTTAGAATTTTCAACTTGTTTTGTAAGTTCATCCCAGGTGTTTACCAGTACATCATTTATTTTAACAACCTTATCTCCGTCCAATATACCTGCCTTATATGCAGGTGATGTCATATCCGAAGGAGATACTACAGTTGTGGTTTCTCCGTTTATAATGGTTGATGTAACTCCTATTACTTTTCTGTAATTTTTGTTTATTTCTGTTTCTTTGATCTGACCATTTCTCTCATATTCAACTGTATAAGATCTGTTATTAGGTGAAATTATTTCATAGAAAATATCTTCCCATATATATGCTTTATCACCGTTAATGGAAATAATTTCATCTCCCGTTCTTAAACCTGCTTTGTATTCATTGGAGTTTTCATCTATGTAATCAACACGATTGCCATAAACACCAAAAGAAAATGCTATTATAATGAATATAATCAGTGCTAATGCAAAGTTCATTACAGGACCTGCAGCTATTACTTTTGCTCTTTGCCATATGGACTTCGTTCCGAAACTCGTAGACGTTTTTGAATCCTCTTCTTCACCTTCCATCTGCACAAAACCGCCGATTGGTATAGCTCTGACAGAATAAACCGTTCCTTTTTTTTCTTTCTTATATATGGTTGGTCCCATTCCTATGGCAAATTCATAAACTTTTATTCCTACGCTTTTTGCAGCTTTATAATGCCCAAATTCATGAACCAGGACAATAACAGAAAAAACAAGAATAGATACTATTATTGTTAACAAATTTTCCCTCCGTTTATAGAAAAATCGAAATAAAATAATATACGGCAGGAGCAACAAATAAAACACTGTCGAATCTGTCCATTATGCCTCCATGCCCTGGTAATAAATATCCAAAATCTTTTATTCCGAATTCTCTTTTGATTTTAGATGCCGTAAGATCACCTACAATTGAAAAAACAGATGTACTTACACTAAATATTATAATGTAAAAATATTTATTTATGCTTAAATAATTAAAATAAATCAATGATAAAATTGTGCTTCCTATAATACCGCCTATTGCACCTTCAACAGTTTTATTGGGGCTTACTTCCGGATATAATTTATTTTTACCGAAAAACTTTCCGGTAAAATAAGCAAAGGTGTCAGAGCCGAATGCAATTATGTAAATCAGCCATACATATTTCGAATTATTCATCAGCATCATATGATACATGAAAAATACAACATATGTGCCGATAAAGATTATTTCCGAAACCTTTTTGACACTAACCTTCTTATTGAATACAAATATAAGAAAATTGACAGATATGTACAAAAACAGGAAAAAGTCAAAGAAATGCTGATATTCGGTGACTTTCTCAATAAATAAAGCAATTGCAAACATATAATTCACAATAGCTCCGAAACCAAAGCCATTATCAAAAAAAACTTTTGATAGCTCATAAATGGCTATACAGGTTATACCAAAATATACGAAATCATAAATGGACCCGCCCAAATATGTTACTACAGCTATAAACGCTCCTCCCGTAAAACCGGTCAACAATCTTAGTCCCATATCACACCGCCTAATTGCCATATCTCCTTTTCCTATACTGATAGCTTTCAATTGATTTTAATAACTCTTCCCTATTAAAATCAGGCCATAAAACATCCGTGAAATAAAATTCCGTATATGCAAGCTGATACAACAGAAAGTTACTTAACCTTTTTTCACCGCTGGTCCTTATTAGTAAATCAGGATCAGGCATATCACTTGTGAATAAATAATTTTTAAAGCTCTCCTCATTAATTTCTTCTATATTAATTTTATTATTTTCATACTCATTAATTAAACTTTTCACAGCCCTGATTATTTCATTTCTGGAGCCGTAGCTTAATGCAATATTCAAATGAAGTGTTTTGTTATGTTTCGTCAGCTCAATCGAGCGCTGAACTTCCTTCCTTGTTTTATCGGGCAAATCCTCTATATTGCCCATCATTGTAATTTTAACGTCATTCTTATGCAAATTATTTAACTCTTTAACTACGAATTCAATCAATAAATTCATTAAATAATCTATTTCTATTTTGTCTCTGCTCCAATTTTCAGTGGAAAAAGCATAGACAGACAAATATTTTACACCAAGGTCAGCACAGTTTCTGACCAAATCCGTTACCCTTAATGCTCCTTCTTTATGTCCCATTTTTGTCGGCAGATTTCTCTGTTTAGCCCATCTTCTGTTTCCGTCCATTATAACCGCAATATGTTCAGGTATTGTTCCTGATAGCACCTGTTCTTCTAAATTCATATCAGACCTCACAATATTCTTGCCTTTGTTATCCTAACGCAGTTTCGTTGCGAACGGCCTACCAACCATTTTTCTGAAAAACACTCAGAAAAATGGGGTTAGGGCATCTCGCAGTCTCATTCACCAATTTATTTGCTCTTTCTGTCGCATAAATTGGGAATTCGTTGCGAATGACCTACCATCAAATTTTCTCTCCCTATCGGTCGGAAAATTTGGGTTAGGGCATCTCGCAGTCTCATTCACCAATTTCAATAATAAGAAATATATAATGTTATTGTATTGTCGCAGTAATTTTCTCTGATAACATATGGCCTGTTTAAATTGTTAAATTTCTTATTACTGCCCGTTACTTTTATTATATTTATAATTTTATTTTTGTTTTCCAATATATTCAGTGCTTCTTTCAATGGATAACCAATTAAACCATCCACTTTATACCTCTAAAACTTCTTTTTCTTTTTCCTTATATATATCATCAATCATACTTATGTATCTGTCTGTGAGCTTTTGCATTTCTTCTTCTGCTCTTTTTAAATCATCCTTTGTTATTTCGCTTAGTTTTTCAAGCTTTTTTATTTCTTCATTAGTATCTCTTCTGATATTTCTGACTGCAATTTTGGAATTTTCTATTTCCTTTTTAACCACTTTTAACAATTCCTTTCTTCTTTCTTCAGTCAGAACAGGTATTATCAATCTGATTAGTTTTCCGTCGTTGTTTGGGTTAATTCCTAAGTCGGAAGCTAATATAGCCCTTTCGATATCCTTTAAAGCCCTTGCATCCCAAGGCTGAATAAGAATAGCTCTCGGCTCCGGTACGGAAATATTGGCAATTTGATTCAATGGTGTCATTGTACCATAATAGCTTACTTGAATTTTATCGACCAATTTAGGGTTAGCTTTGCCCGCTCTTATTGTAGCAAGCTCTTCTTTAAGAAAATTGATAGATTTTCTCATTGTTTCTTCTGATGACATTACTAAATCTTTATACATGCTATGCCTCCTTAATTATAGTTCCTATATTTTCTCCTAAAATTATTTTTTCAATACTTTCAGGATTTTCTATTCCAAAAACTAAGATGGGAATTTTATTATCCATACATAATGATGTAGCTGTCGAATCCATTATTTTCAGACCTTTGTTCAACACATCAATATAATTAAGTTCATCATATTTTACCGAATCAGGATTTTTCTTAGGGTCATCGCTGTAAACTCCGTCAACGCCATTTTTAGCTAAAAGTATAATTTCTGCGTTGATTTCGGCAGCTCTTAATGCAGCTGTTGTATCGGTTGAAAAGTAGGGATTTCCCGAACCTCCTGAAAATATAACAACTCTTCCCTTTTCTAAATGCCTTACAGCTTTTCTTCTGATATAGGGCTCTGCGATTTGTCTCATTTCTATAGCTGTTTGAAGCCTTGTTTCTACATTTACTTTCTCTAAGGCATCTTGAAGGGCAAGTCCGTTTATAATTGTACCGAGCATTCCCATATAGTCAGATGTTGTTCTGTCCATGTCTTTTGCCCTTACACCGCGCCAGAAGTTTCCGCCTCCCACAACAATAGCCACCTCTACACCCATTTCATTTATCTTTTTAACAACATTCGAAATTTTAATAACTATTTCTGAATTTATGCCATGACCTGCACTGCCGGACAAGGCTTCTCCGCTGATTTTTAATACTACTCTTTTATATTTGCACATGTTATCCTCCTGATCTATATTTATTTTAATGGAGAACCATTCAGTTCTCCATTTGTGATTACAGGATTATAAACCCATTTGTTTAGCAACTTCATCAGCAAAATTTTCAGATTTTTTCTCTAAACCTTCGCCAACTTCATATCTCAAAACTCCGGCAACCTTAATGTCGCTGCCTAATTTTTTTGCTGTTTCGGCAATTACTTTCTTTACCGTTAAATCGGCATCCTTAACAAAAGCCTGCTCCAATAAGCAAATTTCCTTAAGCTCTTTATTAAGTCTTCCTTCAACCATTTTTTCAACTATATTTTTTGGCTTACCTTCATTTAAAGCCTGAGCAATAAGTATTTCTTTTTCATGTGCTATAAATTCGGCATCAACATCTTCAGTTGAAACATATTTCGGATTCATGGCAGCAACCTGCATTGCCAAATCCTTGCCTAAAACGCTTAGTTCTTCTTTGTCTCCTTCAGATTCCAAAGCAACAACTACGGAAATTTTTCCTCCGCCGTGTATGTATCCTACAACCACACCATTTCCCACTTTAACTTCACCGAATCTTCTTAGAGACATATTTTCGCCGATTTTTGCAATTTTATCTGTTAAAGTATCTTGTACTGTTTTACCGTTTGCCATTACAACTGTCTTTAAAGCTTCCAAATCTTTAGGGTCTTCGTCGACAACGGCTTGAGCGGCCTCTGTAACAAAACTTTTAAATTCTTCGTTTTTTGCAACAAAATCAGTTTCTGAGTTAACTTCTATTACAACTCCCTTTTTCCCGTCAGCTGAAATCAATGCTGTCGTAAGACCTTCTGCTGCGATTCTTCCTGATTTTTTTGCTGCCTGTGAAAGTCCTTTTTCTCTCAAATAATCAATAGCTTTTTCAATATCTCCGTTTGTTTCCTTTAATGCTTTTTTGCAGTCCATCATACCTGCATTTGTTTTATCCCTTAGTTCCTTTACCATTGAAGCAGTAATTTCCATTTAATAACCTCCATAATTTAAAAAGAAGGCGTAAGGAAATAATT
>DAIMMU010000098.1:9128-9366 GCA_036720515.1 Sedimentibacter sp. | reverse complement strand
GTTGCTCCCGGTCCTGCTCCTACAAAATGTACCATTTTAGTCTCCTTTTATTCTTATTAACAATCTGACCTACCAGCCATTTTTCCGAAAAAAGACTCGGAAAAATGGGGTTAGGGCATTAGCAGGCTTCATCTCCAATTTGTTCACTCCCTCCGCTCGTGCAAATTGGGATTGCGCTGCATTTGACCTACCAGCCATTTTTCCGAAAAAAGACTCGGAAAAATGGGGTTAGGGCATT
>DAIMMU010000098.1:0-9028 GCA_036720515.1 Sedimentibacter sp. | reverse complement strand
AAAAAAACTTCCGAATATACGGAAGTTTAAAATACTTATTTATAACATAATTAACTATTTTAGATAATCCTCCCGAAAATCTGCAAACACATATCTTGGCAGGTCTCCTGACTATCGGTTCATCTAACACTCACCTTCCCATGCAAGCACAGTGGTATTGAGTATTATCACCTTTCACAGTAGCGGGGGCTGTAACAGCATTTACTGTTTTCCCTTTTAAAACATTTGTTACCAAAATACCAATATTTAATTTGACCTAATTATATATTAGGATTTCTATATTGTCAATAAAATTAAAGCCTGTAATTATTCATAATTATTCATAATTAATCAACGTCTTGCTGATTTCTATTCTTTGGTTGCCACAAAAACTGCTCTCATGGATTTCTCTGAATATTCTTTCTCATTGTAATCATCAAATATTTCCATACTTTTAAAACCGGCATCTTTTAATATGCATACTATTTCTCCCGTTGTATGCACATATTGAGTTTGCTCCTCGGTTATCCTATGGTATTTGTTTATTGCATCTTTAATAAAAAAATTTATTTCAATATTTATAATTCCATCTTCGACAGACTCATTTTCCCAAACATAAAAAATATCACCGTCATCATAAACATAAGTATCATTAAACATTTCCTCATACTTATACTTAGTGCTCATATCAAAAATAAATTTGGAGCCTGCTTCCAAATGATTGTATATTCTTTCAAAAAATGATTTTACTTCTTCCTTATTAAGGTAATTTACACCGTCGCAGCAGCAAATTGCAGCATCAAATCTATCATCTATTTGAAAATCAACCATATTTTGATTTAAGAGCCGAACCATGGGACTTTGCTTCAGCTTTTCATAAGCCCTCATAAGCATGTCCTCCGACAAATCAAAGGCGGTAACCTTGTAATTGTATTCGGCTAAAAGCCTTGTTATGCCTCCTGTGCCGCATGCAGCCTCTAATACTTTTTTACTGACCTTTAATTTATCAATTATAAAGGATGTCCACTTTTCGTAGTCAATATCCATAAGCAAATCATAGATTTGAGAAAATTCCTTATACCCATGCATTTTATTTTTTCCTTTTCTTTTTCTTAGCTGTCATTAAGCCGCCGATTCTTCCCGTTTCTTTTGCGGTTAAACCTCCCCACCCAAGACTTTCGACTTTATCCATAAGCCCTAATTCTTCAGCAATTTCCATTTTCATAATATCATTAGGTGATGGTTCTTTTTTCTTCCTTACCTTCTTTTCAGCCATAATCTCCTCCTGTTTTAAGAATATTATGGCTGTAATCGCAAAAATTATTCCGAATGCCCCTTTGCATACTAAAGATCACTTATTGATCCTTTCTCGTAAGCAAAACAACCTTTATTGAACTTTTACTAATAGTATCATCTAAATTCCAGCTTTAGTTTAACGTAACTCTTTGGTTAAGTCAAGGCGAATATTCCTGGATACGGGAGGACGAAGCAATACACATGTAATAAAAAAGTCTGCTTCAATATCACAGCTTCGATATTACTGTAAGCAAATAATATCAACAGCCCTATGTGTAACAAAATCAACTGTCCCTTTTACGGAAAAGCTTACCGGATTGCTGAAAATCGGGCCGTCATAAACAAAGGTATGGTATTCTCCGTTTTCCCCGCATGGGTCTGAGCCGGTGCTTTTTATCTGCTCAATAAGTTCATATGTCAGGATTTTTCCAAGAAATGATTCGTCTAAAGCCTTTAACTGTACTATTTTAATTACGGCTTTAAATCCACAGTCTATAAATTCCTTGACCAATGCTTCTCTTTCCTCCTGCCATAGCGGAAGAATACACTTAAGTCCGGCAGCATCACATCGAGCATTATTCCATTCCGAGTGCACTTCTATATCTATATCTCCGAATACACAGGCTTCAGCACCTAAGTTTTTTGATTTCTTCAACGCATCTTCAAAGCTTTCCGTATATTCCTCCGGCTTGCATGCGCATATAATCATAGGAATATTTAAGCTTTCAGAAACCTTATTTAAAAGCTCGGATTGTATCCCATGAAACCATGACCTATCCTGAGTATAATCCACTGTGGTAATCATAGCAACAGGTCTATGTCCCTGAGTAATCATTCGGTATAGCGCAAGCGCACTGTCTTTTCCTCCGCTGTAGGATACTGCAAAATTCATATTTACCTCTCAATTTTTTATTATTTTATTTATTTTACCATGCTTTTTATTTAATTAAACGTATTTTTTTCTTAAACTATAAATTTCTGCTTATTATGGATGCTTTAAGGACTGACAGTAAAAACAAAATTACCAAAAATAAATTTGTTATTTAAGCTACAATAATCAAAAAGTATATAATTTAGATTATATACTTTTTGATTATATTTTTTGAAGGGTTTTAAGTTTACCGGAAGTAATTAATAATTATCTTGACGTTTTTGCCTCTTCAGCCGCTGCTCTTCCCGCAATTCTTCCCATGCCTACGCACATGGATATGGATGAACCGCTGCCGGGATATTCCTGATAAAATATATCCCCGTTCGCAACCTCTCCGGCTGCATAAAGTCCTTTAATAATACCGCCTTTCTCAGCTATAACCTGAGTTTTTTCGTTCGTAACCGGTCCTCCGAAAGTTCCAGATGTTATAGGAGCAAAAGCAACCGCATAAAATGGTCCTTCGTCAACAGACTTCATGTATTCAGGATTTTTGTTAAAGTCCTCATCTATACCTTTTGCAGCTAATTCGTTATATCTTTCAACAGTTGATACAAGCTCTGTCATCCCAAGCTTGCCGGCAAGCTCCTCAATTGTACTTCCTTCTACCATCTTGCCGCCCTGTACCAATGCGTCGAAGCTGTCTAATTTACCTTTGGCATCGGTTATATAGAACATACCCGTTTGATTTCTGTCCATGAGCTTCTTGGTTCTGGTAAACCAAAAATCTGTCTCATCGATGAAACGGCTTCCTGTAGTATCTACATAAAGTCCGCCTGTTTCACCCGCTCCTGCCGCTAAATCTAAGTACAGCAGTACAGCACCGCCGCCGGATTGAATCTTAGCGCCCGCATCTCTTGCCATTATAAGGCCGTCTCCCACATTTCCCGGTGAAACCGTGGAATATACCGGCTTAACTAAAGGTGCGTATTCCTCAAGCAGTTCCTTGTTGAAGTCATATCCGCCCGTTGCCAATATAACAGCTTTTGCATTTACTACAATCTTGTTTCCTTGAGAATCTTCGCATTCAATTCCCGTAACCGTACCACTGTTGTCAACAATCAGCTTTTTAGCAGGTGTTTCCAACAGAATTTCAACACCCTTTTCTTTTGCTGCTTTTTCCAACGGTTGGGTTATTGCCCAGCCATGACCGTCCTTCTCAGTTTTTCCATCCTGTACGGAAACATAATGACCTCTTATCGGTCTGTATTTTTCGTGCAGCTGCTCAATATTTTTGCTGAATTCCACACCATTTTCCACAAGCCAGTTAAAGTCCGTCAAAGAATTATCCGCAATTAATCTTGTCTTTACCGGGTCAACCTTATTTTCACCAACAGACATTAAATGATTGTAATAAAGGTCTGCATTGTCTTCAACCCCATTAGCTTTTTGTATATCGGTTCCTGCAGCCTGAACCTTTCCTCCTGATCTGGCTGTACTTCCTCCTGTCATAGCAAGTTTTTCAACTAATATTACCTTGGCTCCGTTATTTGCCGCTTCAAGTGCTGCGGACAGTCCTGCCGCTCCTCCTCCGACAACTACAACTTCCGTATCATATGTTTTATCATCATTTACAGCTTCCTCTTCAGCCTTTGCTTTTAACTTGCTCACATCGGCACCTGCTTCCTTTAAAGCAGCCTCTGCCGCTTCCAATATCGCATTGCTTGTAATTGTGGCACCAGTAACGGCATCCACCGCAAGAGTTTGTCCCTCAACTATCTTGGACGGTATTTTTTCAATTGCCGCATCGGCAATACCCTTCGTTTCATCATTTTCCAAAACATTTACTTTTAATATGTTGTTATCATCAACCTCAACGCTTACCTTTACCTTGCCTCCCTTTCCATCGCCTTCGCCTGTATATGTACCCGGCTTATACAATCCTGTCTGCACATTTGCGTTATTATCTGCCGCCGGCTTGCTCTGGCAGCCCGACACCATCATAGACAACATACTTACTAAAATAACTAAAACGATAATTCTTGAATTTAATTTCATTTTATCCTCCTTTAACTTCGTTAATTATATATTTAGCAAACTTTGTGCCAATATTAATAAAATATAAATTGTTGATTTTTGGGCTTTTACTATTAACATAAAAAAATTACATGTATCACTTTGATACATGTAATTTGACATATGTACTGTTATGAAGCGTTAATTCCTGAATTCATCTATTTTATATCCCAATTTTAATAGCTTTCTATATAGGGTTGACCTGCTTATGCCCAAAACCTCAGAGGTCAGCTTAGCATTTCCGTTTGTTTTTTTAAGAACATTAATTATTGTGGAAGATTCCTGAGCATCTATTAAGCTTGTGATATTTGATGATTTAATTTTATTCAAATCAAATCCTGATGTTAAATATATGGGCAGATCCCTTGTCTGTATCATTTCATACTTTGATATCTGCACAGCCCTTTGTATAATATTTTCCAATTCCCTTATATTTCCCGGCCAGTTATACCTCATGAAAATATTCATAACCTCATCAGAAACACCTTTTATGCTTAATCCAAACATTTGGTTGTATCTCTCGATCAGATTGTTGACCAATATAGGTATATCCTCCTTGTGCTCCATTAATGGCGGAAGATTAATTGTAAATACATTCAGCCTGTAAAACAGATCCTTTCTGAATGTATTGCACCTGACGGCTTCAAATAAATCCTTATTGGTCGCGGCAATTATCATAACATCTATATCTCTTTTCTGAGAAGAGCCTATTCTTATTACTTTTCTCTCCTGTATAACTCTTAATAGCGATGCCTGAATCGACAGCGGCAGCTCCCCTATTTCATCGAGGAAAATTGTGCCGCCGTCGGCTAATTCAAATTTTCCCGGCTGACCTTCTTTTTTTGAACCTGTGTATGAGCCTCCCTCATAACCGAAAAACTCTGATTCCGCCAAGCTGACAGGAAGGGCTCCGCAGTTAATATCTATAAAGGGCTTATCTTTTCTCGGACTGTTTCTGTGTATCGATTGGGCAAAAAGCTCCTTTCCCGTTCCGCTCTCCCCTAAAATCAATACGTTTGAATTTCCTCTTGAAGCAATTTTGCCGATTTCTATGGCATCCTTTATCAGAACAGATTCACCAAGAATATCCTCAAAAGAATATAATTCCGTCTTGCCTGAGCAATCATTTATTTTCTTGCCGGCATTATTGAGCATTATTAAAAAGCCGGTACCTTTTGAATCGGTTTTCAGCTTAGTTATTGACAGACTTAAATGCAATGGATTGTTTTTTACCGTCAATACGGTATTTTTGATGATATAATCAATATTCTTATCAAATTCTTTGTTAAAATCAATATTGTTATCTAATACTTCCTTGATATTTCTGTTTAGAAAATCCTTCTCTTTAATATTTAACATGTTTTCAGCTTTTTTATTTACGGAAAGAACATTACCCTTAATATCTGCTATAATAACCCCATCGGATATGGAATCCTTTAAAATACTCGTATATTCCTGTATAAAACCGCTTTTTTTATCCAAGTGAAGCTTAATCTTATTTTCAATAGCATATGCCGTGGCTATAGCCATTCCTAAAGTGTGTGTCGAAACATTATCGGAAAATCCTGTTATTCCGATGCAGCCGATAAGCTCTCCTTCGGCATCGTGGATAGGTGCCGCAGATGTTGTAAATTTATGAAGATTTTTATAACAGTGCTCCTCTCCGAATGTCAAAACGGGCTTGTTTAAATATAAACAAGTACCCATTGCATTTGTTCCGATTCTATCCTCCCTGTAGTTTACAAGCCTTAAATCGGATTTTCTCCTTATTGCCGGATTAACTAACGTGTCTATTACAAAACCGTCCCGCTCTAAAATTGTTATCATATAATTTGTATCGCTTATAATACCGTACAGGTCATCCATATAAGGTCTTGCTATATCAATGAGGAAGTAATTGCTTTCTATCAGCGATTTGCGCCTTTCTTCATCTCCCTCGATAATATACTGATTTTCATAATCTATCTTATTAATTCTGCTTCGCCGCCATGATTCCTTAATTAAATCATTTACTCCGGTAACCTCATCATTGCCCAATACAAAGAAATCATGCCACGCCTTTGAAATAATCTCCCTTTTATTCATATTACCGCCTCTATATTTTTTAATGTTTATAGAAATTCTCTTATCCGCTTATGCAATGCATGTTACTTTGGCTGATTGCTAAAACAAAATATTCATTAAATAGATTATATAATATATTCATTGATATTTCAAGGAGTTTACCTGTACTTGGATGCAATTATATTAAGAGCATTTTATGGTTCTATTTATTATGTCAAAATATTTTTTGCAAAATAGCCTGGGCACCCAAGGAGACAAATACTACGGAGGTATCTATACACACCCCTAAAAGCATTGGTTTCCAACCGACACCTTTGACCTCACGAACGCTTGTTTTCAATCCAATCGCACTCAGTGCCATAACCATCAATAGTTTTGACAGAAAGGAGATTCCTGTTACCACATTCACAGGTACGAGGCCTGTACTTTTGACAGCTACCATTCCCATAAACATAAGGATAAACCACGGAAAGATAGATGCTAAATGAACCTTCTTGTCAGATTGAGAGTCTTGCGAAGAACGAACCTTGCTTTTTGCATGAATGTAAGAGAATATCAGTACGACCGGAACAATAAATAGTGTTCGTGTCAGTTTGACAATTACAGCAAAGCTTCCGGCTACTTCCGAAAATCCATAGCCGGCGGCAACCACAGACGATGTATCATTGACGGCAGTCCCTACCCAAAGCCCATAGCTTGTATCACTTAAACCGATCAGGCGCCCAATCCAAGGAAACGCAATGACAGTAAGCAGATCGAATAAAAAGGTTGCGGATATAGCATAGGCAATATCACGGTCATCTGCTTCTATTGCAGGGCCGAGGGTAGCAACCGCTGTTCCGCCGCAAATGGCTGTACTTGCTGAAAGCAAACTGGATAGTTTCCAGTTTACCTTAAAAATCCGTCCTAAAATATGACCACCGCCAAAGGCTGTTAAAAGTGTAAACATCATGAGCAATAGGGCGTATTTCCCCACCATCAACACTTGTGAAAAACTCAGTGTAATACCCATCAGGATAATTCCTAATTTCAGAATTTTTGTTGATACAAATTGTACACCGGTTGAAGTTTGTGGTATCTTTTCTAAAACCGGATGCAAAACCATACCCAAAACAAGAGCCATAACACTTGAACCGATAACATCTCCGGGAATCATGCCGCTTATCCCCATAGAGAAAACGCCGATTGCCAATGTAAAGATAAAACCGCTAACATATTTTTTATATTTTGCCATCACACCAAAGACCTTTCTGAATTTTATAAATTACACTTGATTATAATAGGGAATTGGTATAATATCAAATTATAAGTATTTATGTTTCTATTATCTGAACTTATAGGAGATTGTTATGTTGGATTTTAGGCATGAAACATTTTTGGCACTCTGTAGAATCAGAAGCTATACCAAAACAGCCGAAGCATTACATTTGACACAGCCTGCTGTTACACAGCATATCAAAGCATTGGAGGCACATTATGGCAACCGCTTATTCTCGTATGCGGATAAAACGCTTACGCTTACGGAACAGGGGGAACTTTTATATAAATTTGCCTCTGCCGTCGCTTCGGACAGCGACACACTGACAGAGTTACTGCGGAAGAAAGTCTTGTCAGACCCCCCTTTACGATTTGGAGCAACCTTAAGTATCGGCCAATATATCATGCCGGATATTTTGAAACAGATACTGTTAAATAAACCCGATACATCCGTTTCAATGCTGGTAGAAAACACCCATCATTTGCTGGATAAATTGGAACAGGGTGAAATTCAATTTGCACTCATCGAGGGGCTTTTTGATAAGGCTGCATATCATTCTGAATTATTTGCCACAGAACCCTTCATTGCGGTATGTTCAAAAAATTCATTACTTGCAAATGATCCGATATCCTTTCAGGAGCTTACCCGAAACAATCTTATTGTACGGGAAAAAGGTTCGGGCACGCGCGAGATCTTTGAGCATCTGCTGCAAAAACATAATTTGTCTATAACAAGCTTTTCAAAGGTTACGGAAATAGGGAACATGGAAGCTATAAAACAGCTGGTCATGGGTGATTTGGGAATTACGTTTTTATACCAAGCGGCAGCAAAGAAAGAGCTGATGCAAGGTGAAATGAAGCAGCTTAAAATTACTGATTTGGATGCCCGCAATGAGCTTAATTTTGTTTTCCTCAAAAATAGCCGGCATGCTTCGGATTTTCTGACATGGTTCCATGCATTTAAAGAACATTACGGCGTAAATTACGTTCAATCCAAGTCCGACGAAACCCTCCTTTGATTATGTCTCTAACAATTCCGATGGATGATAAGAAACACGCTGGACTCATCCACCTCTTGCACCTGATAAGGGTACCCCGACTCCTCACCGATTTTTTGAAAATCCCCGGGTGAATGCATCGTCGCCCTAAAGCCATCTTTGCAGAGAATCACGCCATTTTTGGTTTTGGTATAGTCAATTTCCCCCAAAAGGTCTTTGGCGGCCTGCTCCTCAAACCATTTAAGGCGAAAATCCCAGAATTTAGCGCTGTAACTGCTGAAATATGCCGTTCCTCCCGGCGCCAATGTCTCAAGAACTTTGTGAATGACGGTGGAATCAGCACGCATGGCAGACAATCCATTTTGCAAACAAAAAATGACGTCGAAGGGCTTTGGAAAATTCATCTTGTGAACATCCATCACAACCATGCTCGCGTTGGGACAGTCTTTGAGATATTCCCTGCCCAGTTCAACGCTTTCCTCCGAGATAT
>DAIMMU010000097.1:0-9510 GCA_036720515.1 Sedimentibacter sp. | reverse complement strand
GTAGCAGAGCAGGATGATTGGGTTTACTACAAGAGATATACCAGTCCTTCTGGTACATATGTAAATCTATACAAAATAAGAAAAGACGGCAGTCAGGACACATGGCTCAGTAATGATAATCCGACTTATATCAACGTCTTGGGTAACTTTATCTATTATCGTGAGCAAAACAGTTTAAATCTATACAGAATATCAATAGATGGCAGCGGCAGAACAGCATTAACCAATGATAGGGTAAACTATATCACTGTTATTGGTGATTGGATTTATTATTCAAATGAATCGGATGGAGGTAAAATTTATAAAATTAAAACTGATGGTACAAACAGAACAAAAGTCAGTGATTACAGAGCACATTCATTAAATATCATAGGCGATTGGATTTATTACAGAAATCCGGATGATTTTTCAGTTTATAAAATAAGGACAGATGGTACGGGTTGGTCAAAAATTAGTGATAACCGTACAAATAATATAACTGTTGTGGGAGATTGGATTTATTATTCTTTTGATAAACTTTACAGAATGAAGACAGATGGAACTAATAATATGCAAATAACAAATGACAATGTTTCTAATTATAATATATCTAATGGTTGGATATATTACCAAACATCTCAGGCAGCCGGAGGCGGTATATTATATAAAACCAAATTGGATGGTACAGAAAGGATATTTGTTCACATCCTTACTGTTTTAACCAATATATTTCCTGATTGGATATATTATATACCACGAGAGAACATTATTTATAAAATGAGACCAGATGGAACTGAAAATCAAAGACTTTATTGATAATTATATGAAAGTGGCATGAGGTACAGGGTTAAAGCATCTCCTCAGGTCATTTTTTTTGTTTTGCCGCAAAATAGTTTACTTCGGCACCGGTTAAAAAAATAATTGACAAAATGTAAATCCATATAATGAAAACAAATAATCCGGATAAATTTCCGTAAATTGAATTAATGTAAACAACTTTTGAGCTTACATAGCGGGAGTATATGTAGGAACCCGCTATTGAACCTACAGCCGCAAAAATTGCACCGGGAAAGGCATATGAAAATTTAACTTTTTCATAAGGTAAAAATTTGTATGCCGCTGACAAAATAATGAATACAACAAAAAATGCAAGTACAAATCTTAAGATATCAATAAATATGAAATTATATCCATCAAAATAGGATATATTTTTAACAAAGATTAATAATGATCTGCCTGCGACTATTACGGCAAAAACGATTTGCATGGAAATCATTAATGCCAAGGTAAACAAAATTCCCCTTAACCTTAATAATAAATAATTCTTTTTTGTGTTGAACCCATATGCAATATTGATTCCGTTTATGATGGTGGCACTTCCGGAAGTGGCTGACCATAATATTATAAGCATGCTTATTGTTAAATAAGGCTTACTGCAGCTTCCGACAGAGTATTTTAATACATTGTAAATAATGACGTAAACCTGCTCTGGGAGCACAGCTGACAAAGAGTTCACAAAATCGAAGATATATGTGCTGTTACCGCACATCAAAGATATTGCGAGAATCATGAATGGAAAAATGCTTAAAATCAAATAATATGATAATTGAGCACTTAAAGCTAAAATATTATCTTCTAAGGTTTTATTTATAAGCTTTGTAGCAAAAATCAAACTTTTCTTAACCATCATTTCACCCTATCTTATTATTAACAAAACTTGCATATTTATTATGTTAAAAATTTATCAAAATTTTACTAAAATCACTTGATTATATTTTTGAATAATGTTATAATATCATTAAGTAAAGACAATAATTAATTGGAGGATAAAATGGAAGTTAAAAAGATTTGCGTAGTTGGAACAGGTACAATGGCAAAAGGTATTGTACAAACATTTGCTCAGGCAGGATTTCCTGTTATAGTTAAAGGCAGACCTGGTAAAACATTTGATACTTTAGAATCGACTATTGGAAAAGGTCTTGGAAAAATGGTTGCCAAAGGCAAAATGGAACAATCAAAAATGGATGAAATATTAGGAAATATAACAAAGACTACTACATATGAAGAATGCGCAGATGCTGATTTATTCATTGAAGCAGTTGCTGAAGATATGGCAACAAAACATGTAATGTTTGCCGACATCGAAGCGGTAGCTAAGGAAGATGCAATATTATCAACAAATACATCATCATTGTCTATAACTGAAATTGCAGCAAAATCAAAGAATCCGGGCAGAATAATAGGAATGCATTTCTTTAACCCGGTTCCTGTAATGAAATTAATTGAAATAATTAAAGGAAAACTTACAGATGAAGAAGTTCATACTGCAATATTTGAATTATCCCAAAAAATAGGCAAAACTCCGGTAAGTGTAGATGAAGCTCCGGGATTTGTTGTAAATAGAATATTGGTACCGATGATTAATGAAGGTATAGGCATATTGGCAGACGGAGTTGCTTCAAGAGAAGAAATAGATACAGCAATGAAGTTAGGTGCAAATCATCCTATGGGACCATTAGAGCTTGGCGATTTAATAGGACTTGATGTTTGCCTGGCAATTATGGAAGTTCTTTACAATGAATTCGGAGATCCTAAATACAGACCTCATCCATTACTTCGCAAAATGGTAAGGGCAAATCTTCTTGGAAGAAAAACAGGCAAGGGATTCTACGATTACAGCAGATAGCAAATATTCGGAAGGCACAACCCTCGTCATTCTTAACCGCAGGTGAAGAATCTCTGAATTTCGATAAATGAGATCCTTAGTTATGCTTGGAATGACATAAGCGGAATTTGTCAATGACTTAGGGAGCAGTACAACTGCTCCTTTTTAAGTTTAGCGGATTAGATTTGATTTATATAAATAAAATGGGATATAATAATTATATTGGAATAAATAGCTTGAATTATACCAATTCATTAATTATAATTAGGTTTATTAATTAAATTATTAATTTTCACTAAAATGTAGTATACTTTAGATATAAAATTACGGGAGGGTGAAATGAGCGAATTTAACAATGAATATGAAAACAGAGAATCGGTTAACTTCATTCAAAAGATAATTAATGAGGACCTGGCGAGAGGCACTTACGGCGACAAGATACATACAAGGTTTCCTCCGGAGCCAAACGGCTACCTTCATGTGGGTCATGCTAAGTCCATATGCCTGAATTACGGATTAGCCAAAAAGAATAACGGAATATTTAATTTAAGGTTTGATGATACAAATCCTACAAAGGAAGATGATTCATTTGTAGAATCAATTATTAAGGATGTTAAGTGGCTTTGCACCGATTGGGAGGAAAGAATTTTTTATGCATCGGATTACTTTGACAAAATGTATGACTATGCAGTTGAGCTGATAAAGAAAGGATTGGCATTTGTGGATGATTTATCGGCGGATGAAATACGTGAATACAGGGGAACATTGACAGAGCCCGGAAAAGAAAGCCCCTGCAGAAACAGGACTGTTGAAGAAAACTTAGAGATGTTTGATAAAATGAAAAACGGTGAATTTCAAAACGGTGAAAAAGTCTTAAGGGCTAAAATTGACATGGCAAGCCCTAACATTAATATGAGAGATCCTGTTATTTATCGTATACTTCATGAATCACACCATAACACCAAGGACAAGTGGTGCATTTATCCGATGTATGACTATGCCCACCCATTGGAGGATGCCATAGAAGGTATTACTCATTCAGTCTGTACTTTGGAATTTGAAGATCACAGACCGTTTTACGATTGGGTTTTAAGCAATATCGATGATTTTAAACATGCTCCCACAAAACAGATAGAATTTGCCAAGTTGTTTTTATCGAAAACTATGATGGGTAAAAGATATCTGAAGCAAATGGTAGAGGAGGGTTATGTGGATGGCTGGGATGATCCTCGTATGCCGACAATTGCGGGTCTGCGAAGAAGAGGTTATACTCCCGAAGCCATACAAAATTTCTGTGAAGCAATAGGTGTTTCAAAAGCTCAAAGTGTGGTTGATATTGCTATGCTTGAATTTGCCGTCAGAGATGATTTAGGGCCAAAAGTACCGAGAACAATGGCTGTATTAGACCCAATCAAGTTGGTAATCACAAATTATCCCGAAGATAAGGTTGAATATGTTGAATCGGAAAATAACCCGGATAATCCCGACATGGGCACTAAAATGATACCTTTTGCGAGAGAATTATATATAGAAAGAGAAGATTTCATGGAAAATCCTCCGAAGAAATATTTCAGGCTCTTCCCCGGAAACGAAGTAAGACTGAGAAATGCGTATTTTGTAAAGTGTATTGATTTTGTGAAGGATGAAGAGGGCAATGTAACCGAAGTTCACTGCACATATGATCCCGAAACTAAAAGCGGCTCAGGCTTTACAGGCAGAAAAGTAAAGGGAACGCTTCATTGGGTTTCGGCAAAACATTGTATCGATGCGGAAGTAAGGCTTTATGATTACATGATGGAGGATGAAGATTACGACAAAACAAATTTCCTGGAAAAATTAAATCCTGAATCTAAAATTGTTTTAAAAGGCTGCAAGGTTGAACCCGAAATGAAGGAATTCAAGGAAGGCGACAGATTCCAGTTTTTAAGACACGGATATTTTATAATTGACCGGGATACAACGGATGACCATCTTGTATTCAACAGAATTGTGTCGTTAAAAAGCAGCTACCGATGAAAGGGGACACACCTCTACATAATAGGTATGGGGACACACCTTTGATTTAGAGTTAGTCTCCGCGGGTAGAGGAATGTCCCCGAATAGGGTCTCTGCGGGTAAAGGAATGTACCCAAACAGTGTCTATAATAGGTGATAATTTGAATATAGGTGAAATAATTAAAAACAGTTTATCGGAAAACAAATTCATATATGGAGTTTTTACAACTCCAAGAGCTAAATCTCAATATAAAAAAATAACTGCCAGAGCAATGCTGATAAAGGGCAATAACTGTATACAGTTAGAGAAATTCACCGGAGTGCAGGCATTCCATGAAAACCTTGCTTATGAGGATGCTTTTGACGTGCTGATTAACATGATTACAAATGAGTACCGAAATATTAATATATTTACAGAGGATGCGGATTATCAAATATTGGTCAGCAGGAAGGGAAATATAAAGGCAACTCAAAAAGAACCTGCAAAGAAATTAAGCTTAGATGGGCATAACAAGAAAAAACAATACATAATCAACGAAAATGAACCCTGCGACTTTTTGAATATTTTGGGTGTAATGAATGCGGAGGGCAGGGTTTATGCGAAGAAGCATGATAAGTTCAAGCAAATAAATAAGTTTTTGGAAATTGTTGATGATTCACTTACAGGCAAAAACATACAGGATGATTTTACGATTATTGATTTTGGCTGCGGGAAAGCATACCTTACATTTGCATTATATTATTATTTTTACAATATACGAAAAATAAGGGTAAAAATTACAGGGCTTGACTTAAAGGAAGAAGTAATTGAATTTTGCAATGAAACAGCTAAAAAGCTTAACTATGAAAATCTTAAGTTCATGTATGGCGACATACGAGATTTTGAATATAAAAATAATGTAAACATGATAGTGACCCTTCATGCCTGCGATACGGCAACAGACGCAGCTCTTGTAAAGGCAATCGCGTGGGATTGCGATATTATTTTGTCCGTGCCCTGCTGCCAGCACGAATTTTTTGATAAGATAGAAAATGAAAATTTAAGGTCCATGCTTAAGCACGGACTTATAAAGGAGAGAATGTCCTCTCTGATTACGGATTCATTGAGAAGTTTATTTTTGGAAGCAAAGGGATATAAAGTACAGTTGATGGAGTTTATTTCTATGGAGCATACACCTAAAAATATACTTATAAGAGCCGTTAAAGCGAATAGGAATACAAGAGCGGCAGAAATTGAATACGAAGAATTTAAAAAATTCTGGAATCTTGACGACCTGTTTATAGAAGAATACTATAGAACATTTGCTGCAGCACAGGATGACAAAAACAATAACGGGAATTTCTCCGATTAGAAAGGAATACAATGGATAAAATAAAATTAGCCGCAATATCTGCCTTTGGCCTTGAAGCAATCGTAAAAAGAGAATTGACGGACTTAGGCTATGAAAATATAGTTACCGACAATGGCTGGATGTATATTGATGGATCAATACATGACATATGCAAAATGAATATAAACTTGAGATGTGCAGACAGGGTGATGCTTGTAATGGGTCAGTTTGAAGCATTGAGTTTTGAAGAATTATTTGATAAAACCTTTGAGCTTCCATGGGAAAATTGGATTACAAAAAACGGTAAGTTCACTGTGAAGGGCAGGTCTGTCAAATCCAAATTATATAGTACACCCGATTGTCAGCGGATGGTCAAAAAAGCGATTTCTAAAAAGCTGTGTGAATATTACGATGTAGATTGGATGCCGGAGGATGGGGCGGAATTTACAATATTGGTGACAATACATAAGGATATTGCAACAATTTCCATTGATACAACAGGAGCAAGAGAAGGTTTGTTTAAAAGGGGATACAGAGAAAAATCAATGACTGCTCCGTTGAAGGAAACTATGGCGGCGGCATTGGTAAAGCTAAGCTATTGGAATAAGGACAGAGTGCTGTACGACCCAATGTGCGGCTCGGGAACAATTGCTATTGAGGCGGCACTGATAGGCAGAAATATAGCTCCGGGTATAAACCGTAGCTTTGCTTCCATGGAATGGCCTTTGGTTAAAGAAGAATACTGGAAAAATGCAAGGATTGAAGCAAGAAAAAATATTGATTTTAATTCGGAAATTAAAATATACGCATCCGATGTAAGTGAGAAAGCGATAAGAATTGCTGAAGAAAATGCAATTGAAGCAGGTGTTGATGACTGCATAGAGTTTTTTGTGAAGGACGTAAATCACATAGAAAAAACTATGTGTCCCTATGGAGTTTTAATAACAAATCCTCCTTATGGAGAAAGGATTGGGGATGAAGAGCAGCTTGCTAAAATTCATAAGAAATTAGGCACGGTATTCGGCAGAGACCGCACCTGGTCAATATATGTAATCACATCCTCCAATAACTTTGAAAAGGAATTCGGAAGGAAGGCGGATAGAAAAAGGAAGCTTTTTAACGGTGACATGAGGGTTGATTACTATCAGTTTTTCGGTGAAAGATACCCTGCGCGCCCCGACTCCAAATCGGTGAATGAGACTGCGGGACCGGAGGTTTAAATTTATAGTGATTGATTAGTAATATTTTTAACAAAAAATATTGAAATATATTTACTTTTATTGTAAACTAAGATTAAATATATGTTTGATTTTTTTAAATATTGTGTTATCATATAGACTACGATATTAAAAGGTGAGGCAAATATGGTAGATGAAATAAGCGCAGGAGGAATTGTTTTTTTTAAGAATAGCATATTGATGTTAAAAAAATTTAACGGAGATTGGGTTCTTCCCAAAGGCAGAGTCGAAGAAAATGAGTCTTTAAAAGAAACCGCACTGCGTGAAGTATACGAGGAAACAAAAGCAAAAGCAATTCCTATAAAATATTTAGGAAAAATAAGCTACGAATTCAGCCGCACCTGTTACCTTGACAAAATCCATATAAGAAAAGAAGTACATTGGTATTTGATGATGGCAAAAAATATGAATTGTACTGCTCAAAAAAACGAAGGGTTTGTTGAAGCAAAATTTCTTACGTTTGAAAAATCATTGATTATTGCACGATATGACGATGAGAGAAAAATAATTAAGAAAGCTGTAGATGATATAAAATTTCACTGCTATAAATAGGTGATTGCTATGACATTTTCTTCTAAGATAAAGGATGAGCTGTCCAGGACGGAAATATCGGATGCCGCAAGTGCCGAAGCTGAGGTGGCTGCATTTGTAAGAACTGTAGGATATATAACAATTAAGGGCATGAACAAGGTAGAACTTGAATTTGCATCAGAAAATGCCGCAGTTGCAAGACGAATTTTCAAAGTTTTAAAAACAGCTTATGACATTAATGCGGCGGTGAGTGTATCTAAAAGCAACAGATTAAAAAAGCAGAATAATTATATAATTAAAATTGACGAAAACTCAACCAGACAGCTGCTTGTTGATACTAAGGTTGTTAAAAACAATGATTTTAATATTATGAATTTTAATTATGAGGTACCCGAAGAATTATTGACTTATGACTTATGCAAAAGAGCTTATGTAAGAGGCTCCTTTATGGGTAGCGGTTCAATAAGCAATCCCGAAAGGTCATATCATGCAGAATTTGTTAGCAGCAAAGAAATTCAAAGCAGAACTCTTCAAGAGCTACTGAAAGGGTATGGAATAATCGGCAAGAATATTTACAGGAAGAACAACTTCGTAACTTATATTAAGGAAAGTGAGCAAATTTCAGACTTATTAGCTCTTATGGGCGCAAACAACGCCGTTTTAAACTTTGAAAACATAAGGGCAATTAAAGAAACACGAAACCAAATAAACAGAGTGATAAATTGTGAGACTGCAAACCTTGACAAAATTGTAGACACATCAATGAGGCAGATAAACAATATCAAAATATTAAAGAAACATAAGGTTATAGACCAACTTCCGGATAATTTAAGGGAACTGGCATATTTAAGGCTTAAGCACAGCAATGCAAGTTTAAAGGAGCTTGGACAGATGTTAAGTCCCCCCCTTGGTAAATCAGGAGTAAACCACAGATTAAGAAAAATAGAGGAAATTGCTGAAGATTTAATCGAGCATGAGAAGAGAGGTGTAAAAAGTGAGATCACAAAAAGTAGTGTTAAAAAATAAGATTGGACTCCATGCCAGACCGGCAGCTATATTTGTTAAAAAAGCAAGAAACTTTGACAGTGAAATTATAATCAAAAAAGGTATACAAGAGGCTAACGGTAAAAGTATTATAAGTATAATGGCTTTGGGAGCAATGAAGGGCGATGAATTGGTTATTATAACCAAAGGCTCCGATGAGGATAAATGTATTGCCGAATTGACTAATCTATTAGAATTTATGGAAGAAGAAGAATAGAAGGAGGGTTGACACCCTCTTATTTATGTGGAAAAGTGTTGCAGGCAATAAGCTTAGCTCCCGATACAGACTTGGGAATAAGCCGCATTTTATATTACAGGAGTGAAGAATGGAAAATAAGGTTTTAGCTATTGTAGACGGAAGAGAAGTAAGGGAATCGGATTTAAATAATTTAGTCAGAAGTTTAGGGCAAAATGCATCGTATTTTCAGGGAGCGGAAGGAAGACAAAAGCTTATTGACGAATTGGTAATGCATGAGCTTATGTATTCGGACGCAGTCGAAAGAAATTTAGAAACTGAGGAAGAATTTGTTGAGGTATTCAACAGCATGAAAAAATCAATGCTTCAGCAGTATAATCTAAGAAAGATGTTCAATAAAATCACTATATCTGACGAAGAACTGAAGGATTTTTATGAAAAGAATAAATATTTATATAATAGACCGGAAATGGTAAAAGCAAGCCACATTTTAGTCGATACCGAAGAAAAAGCAAATGAAATATTGGAAGA
>DAIMMU010000096.1:0-9663 GCA_036720515.1 Sedimentibacter sp. | reverse complement strand
TATCTTCTGTTTTTAAAAATTCGCTTATTTTATTCTCAAGCTCTTTATGAATTTCCTGGGTGCCGCATATGAATCTTACGGAAGAAAGTCCGTAACCCCATTTTTCATATACATTCTTTGCAGCTTCGATTACTTCCTTATTGTCTGCCAAGCCCAAATAATTGTTGGCACACATATTTAAAACTCCGTCTGCTTTTGTTGTGCTGATAATGCTTCCCTGAGGTGTGGTTATAATTCTTTCGTCCTTCCACAGTCCGCTTTCTTTAATCTCATTCAACATGTCAGAATAGTATTTCTTTGCTTTAAACATTTATTCAATCCTCCTTTTTTTATTTCTTTGTCCAATCTAATACAACCTTTCCGGTCAGACCATCTTTCATTGCCTCAAAGCCTTCTATAAAGTCAGTATAATGATATCTGTGAGTTATTATAGGTGATATGTCAAGACCGGATTTTAGCATTGCCTGCATTTTATACCATGTTTCAAACATTTCTCTTCCGTAAATTCCTTTTATGGTAAGGCCGTTAAACACTACCTTGTTCCAATCAACTGCGGTGTTTGTTTCCTGAATGCCCAACATTGCAATTTTGCCCCCATGCGACATATTATCAATCATCTGATTTAAGGCTATATTGCTGCCTGACATTTCCATTCCAACGTCAAAGCCTTCCTTCATGCCTAATTCTTTTATAACATCGTCAAGTTTTTCATTTTTTGTGTTAACCGTCCTGAAGTCACCTATTTTTCTTGCAAGCTCCAATCTGAAATCATTTATATCCGTTAAAACTATATACCTGGCACCTGAATGCCTTGCTATAGCGGCAGCCATTACTCCTATCGGACCTGCTCCCGTTATAAGCACATCTTCTCCCAATACATCAAAGGATAATGCCGTATGAGCGGCATTTCCGAACGGATCGAAAATACTGTAAATTTCTTCGGGTATTGACTTGTCGCACTGCCAAATGTTAGCGGCAGGCAAAGCGGCATACTCGGAAAATATTCCCGTACGATTTACGCCGACACCTTTTGTATCATTGCAGAGGTGCCTTCTTCCCGCAAGACAATTCCTGCATTTTCCGCATACAACATGACCTTCTCCGGACACAATGTCCCCTATTTTTAAATCCTTTACACCTTTTCCGACTTCAACAATTTCTCCTACAAATTCATGGCCTATTATCATAGGAACAGGAATTGTTTCCTGAGCCCACTTATTCCAAACATATATGTGTATATCCGTCCCGCAAATTGAAGTTTTATGAATTTTAACCAGCACTTCACCTTCTTCAGGTTCGGGTACATCAACTGATTCAAGCCATAATCCGGGCTTTGCGTATTTTTTTAAAAGAGCATCCATCTTTGCCATAAGCTACCATCCTTAATAAGATTGAGAACATTTTCATGTCTAAATAATACTGCAATTATGTTTACATGTCAAGAGCCTATCTCACGTTTTGTACATAAATTAAAAACAGATATTGCTATCTGAATCTATAGTATTCTTTTAAGTTTGAAATCCATATAATCGCTTGAAACGCAGTGAACCATAATATTGCCTATAATACCTTCCCTTACATTTTTATGACCTTCTTCTCCGTGAAGATGACCATAAATACATATGTCCGCATCGTATTCTTTCATCAAGTCAAAAAAATCGTTAGGAAGCCCATCGCTGTTAAATGGAGGATAATGAAACATCACCGCAATTTTACCGCCTGCTTTTTTCGCCGATTCAATAGAAATTTTAAGTCTGTTAAGTTCCCTTAAAAATATTTTTTCATTGGATACTTCCTTTGAATGCTCTTCCGTTGTATCCCATCCTCTTGTACCGCATATAACGACATCATTGAACTTATAAAAGTTATTTTTCAAAAACTTTATTGTTTTTAAGTTTAGCTTATCTAACTTGGAGGAAGTAGACCACCAATAGTCATGATTTCCCTTACCTATAATTTTTATACCCGGTAAATTTTCAATTTTCATTAAATCTTCCAAGGCATCATTTAACTTTAATGCCCATGATATATCACCGGGAATAAGGACTAAATCATCTTGTCCTACAGTGTTTTTCCAGTTTTCAATTATCTTTTCCTCATGGTTTTCCCAATTGTCGCCAAATACATCCATGGGCTTTTCTTTTTTAAAGTCAAAATGTAAATCGGCTATAGCAAAAATTCTCATATAAATTCCTTATAATTAATTATAATTTTATATAGTTGAACTTAATGTTCATTTGCTTAGAAAGCTCAGCCTCTCTTTCCTGACAAGTAAATAAAATCACCTGTCTTCTTTCGCTTTCTCTTGACAGCATTTCCAGTGATTTTTTGAGTCTCTTGGAATCATATTGAACAAAGCTGTCATCCAATATTAACGGAATGTTTTGGTTTCCGCTTAAAATATTGCTTAAAGCTATTCTGAGTGAAAGATAGAGCTGGTCTAATGTACCTCCGCTTAAATTTTCAAGTTCAATTTTCCTGTCCTTTTCTTCATCCGACATAACTGTAATATTCATATCTTCGTCAATATCTACGCTTTTGTATTTTTCGCCTGTCAAATAAGCAAAATTGTCACTTATTGATTTTCGAAGAAGGGGCATGAAATCACCCTTTATTGAATCTGATATCTTTGTGATTTTTTCCGCTGCTATTTCAGCTATTTTTATTTTATTTTTAAATGTGCTAATTTTTTCTTCATAAAAGTTTATTTCTTCTTCGATTTCCGCCAAGCTTCTTGTATTGTCTTCAATATCTTCTATTTCTTTGTGAATGTCGTCGATGGTGTTTAAAAGCTTTGTCTTTTCTTCATTTAACTTAAAAATACTTAGCTGAATATCCTGCTTGTTGATTTCTTTAACTTCATCAGAAACATTTATAGTTTTGTTTTTAAGCTCAAAATAATCCTTATCTCCGATTATATTTTCTAAAATGTTTTCCAAATAGTCTTTGCGGTTTAAAAGCAATTCATATCTTTCGTTTAAATCAACTGCTTTTTTAAATGATTCTATATCATCTGCCCCATTAGATTTTAAAATCATTTCAAATCTTCTTCTTTCGAAATTAATTTCCTTATCAAGTCTTATTATATCATGATTGATTTGTTCGATTTTATTTTTCAGCTTTTCAACATGAAGCTTTATACTATCCTTTCGTTTGTAAGCTTCGTTTACAGCAGCAATATTATCCTTGGACAAAGGCAAATTCAAAGAATCTAATATTTCAGTAAGATGTTTTTCTATTTTATTATTTTCCTCTAATATTTCATTAAGTTTATTATCATCATACCTAAGTAGTTTAACTTTTTCTTCATAAACACTTTTTTCAGCAATTTTTACCTGATTAATCTCAGTCAAACTATTAAAGTCTTCGCAGTTGTTTCTTTTTATAATTTCATCTTTTTGATTGCTAAGCTGACTGTTTAACAATGTATAATCAGCATATTCACATTCTATACTTTCTATTTCCTTCTTGGCACTTATTGCTGTATTCCTTTTTCTGCCTGAAAAAATATAGCATATTATTCCTATTAAAAAGCCGATGCCGCCGTAATAATATTCAACAATGTTATTGTAATATGCCCAATAGCATGATGCAGCAGCAGCCAATATGAAGACTGTGCCTGTGAAACCCGCAAGAAAGCTCATTAATCCATTTTTTTTGCCGAATCTCTTTATTAAATCATAATTTTTCCCGTCCGATATAATATTGTTTATTTCTATTTTTTTTGTGATTTCTTCGACTTCCCTGCAGTCATCCATCAGCTTATTGATTTCATCAATATTTATGGAAGATATGCTTTCCCTGCCTGATTTAATTTTCATTTTAAGGGAGTTAATCTTTTCATTATTTGCCTCATATATGCTGTAATCCATATTCAACTTATCAATATCAAAATCCTCGGGAATATAATTTGACAAATCGGATTCTTTTATTTTAAGCTCAGAGATGCATTCTTCCTTTTCTTCGGACAATCTCTGTCTTTCATTTTTCATCGAAGCTAAACTGCTTTCCGTTTCAGATGCTTCCTTATAATCCTCTTTGGAGCAATTTATAATATCCGGTTCCAATAATTTCAGTTCTTTATTTACATTGTCAGCTTCCTTTTTTACAGGCTCTGCCTTAAGGAATTTTTGTTTTTCCAAAGAAAGCTCATATTCCGATATTTCATTGTTTTTCTCTTCAATCCGCATATTCAACCCATGGATTTTGCCTTGCAGCTTTTTTTTCTCCATAGCTAAAAACATTACCTGCCTTCTTGAATTCAAGGAGTTTTCTTTAGCCTTGGCAAGCTCCGACAGCCTGAGCGAATATTGCCCTAACAATGTTTTGTCATTATTTTCGCTCCCTGCTTCTTCCTTGATTCTATACAAGTTCTGCATTATTCTGTCTATTGAAATATCTTCATCTTTTGTTTTGCTCAAATTGATAATTTTATTTTTCAGTTCATCGGCTAATTCTTTTTCGGTTTTATTGCCAAGCTGACTGATACTTACCGTATTGTTATATGATACCTTGTTTATATTAAAAAATTGTTCGCCGGGAACATCAGCATCCTCAATGGGATAATCATTTAATTCGTTTTCCCTTTTATAAACCTGCACTGTTCCCAAAAGAAAATCCCTTGAAATAAGATATTTTTCCCCTTCATTCCCAACTTCAACAGTACCCTTGTACAAGGGGCTGTTCCAAGGTTTATATTTATTATATTTTATTGTATCTTCATCAAATCCATACATCATTAACTCAATAAAATTATGCAATGTAGACTTTCCGGTTTCATTTTCACCATAAATTATATTAAACTTGCTGCCGAAATAAATTTTTCTGTGTATAAATTTCCCAAAAGCTCTCAAATGCAGTCTGTTTATGTACATATTATTTTACCACCTTTTCTTTTCTGAGAACCTCAAGTCCAAGCTTAAATGCCTGCTGCTCCAATTTGTCGTTATTGTTGTCAAACTGAAGTTTGTAGCTTTCAATAATATTGAATTCATTGCCTTCATAATTTTTGTTTTCTGTCTTATATATGTAGTTATCTTCAAACTCTATGTAATAAAAAAACTGTTTTGCTTCGTTTTCAATTTCATCCATTGATATATCGGTACTTATCTCGCCTGTAAGCTCGATGCGGACATAATCTTTAATATTTGAAAAAGTATCGCCGGAAAATTTAATTAAATCTAACACTTTATTAAAGCTGTAAGAAATATCAAGTTCGATTTTTCTTGTTATAAACTTCCTTTTGGCAATAGGCATAAAAGAATATTCTGTATTCATCTTTTCAAGGATGCCTGTTACAATCCCGTGTTCACCGTATTCTTCAAATGATAAGGGCTCAGGTGTGCCGCAATATACTACATTGTTTATTATTTGCTCGTAATTATGTCTTCCCCCAAATGCGCAATAATCAAATTTATTTTTAATTACATCAATGTTTACCGGCAGTCTGTCGTCAGAATCAATATCACAGTGCAAAAGGAGGATGTTTATTTTATTATCATCCACTGAAATATCATAAATTGATTGGGTTTTTTCATTTTTTATCTGGTTGTCCCAGCTTATTGAATGAATACACAAATTATCCACGGGAAAATTAAGTTTCTCGACAGATTCGGAATTTTTAATTATATATACATTTTTAGGCCATTCTATATATTCATACATGTTGTTAATATTGCGCGGATCACTTTGACCGCAGGCAATAATTACATTTGTACCGGGAATGGATTTAAATTTTGCGGAAATTTTATTTAAACTTTTATAGTTTATATATTCTCCATCCGTCAAATCCCCTGCTATAAGCAGATATTGCACTTCCTCCATCTTTGCCGTCCTAATTATCTCATCAAATGAATCCCATAATTCCTGTCTTCTTTTTTCTCTTTCCTTTAAACTGAAGTTTTTTATATTAAATTTTTTTCCTAAATGCAGGTCAGATGTATGTATAAATTTAAGTTTCATAACGGCTCCTTAAGATTCTTTGAGTATATAATATTGTAACACAGAAAATGCATGTCTTCAATAATAAGCCTAAATTAATTGTAGTACGTAGACATTCCTTAAGTCATTCGGCTAATTCGCTTAGCTTTGCCATATTCAGTATCTTTACGGAAGAACGGTATACTTCAATAATACCATCCTTTTGCATGTTGGAAAGTTCTCTTGACAGAGAAGGTCTTTTAACATTTAAGAACTCAGCAAGCTCCTGCCTGTTCATAGGCATGTCAAAAATCATAGTATTTGTTCTCTTGTGAAGGGATAAAAGATACACTGCAATTCTCCCTTTTAATGTTTCCGCATTTAAAATGCTCATCTTATTATTGAGCATAACTATTTTATCGGATAAGATAGTCAGCATATTTTTTATAAGTTGATTATGATAGCTGCAACCTTGGGAGCACATACCCGAAAAAATTCTGTGGGGTATAAACAAAGCTTTGCTATCGCCCGAACTTATAAGGTCATAGGGAGATTTAGCGGCAGAAGCATAAATCAGAGCTTCTCCAAACAAATCATTTTTCTCCAATGTTGTTACAATTACCCGTGTACCGTTATATTTCTGTGAAACTAAGTTTAATGCACCTTCAATCACAATTCCAAGCTTGTTAACTTTGTGATCCTTTTCAAATAAAATTTTATTATCGGTAAAACTTTCAACAGTTGCATCACAGCATTTTAGAACTGCCATTATTTCATCCTCGCTCATATTATCAAACAGAGGATTGTCTTTTATTTCTTTTATAATATGCTCCATGTACTGCCTCCAATCCATATACCACGTCATTCCGAACAGCGGGCGAAAGATACCTGTACGCCCGCCCCTTTTTCCTGTCTTCTTTAGCTTTATAAGTAATTATACAATACTATTAGAATTTTTCAAGAAAAAAGTCATCGTTGACAGTTCTGAAACCTGCCAATAAAAATGTACCCGTGTCGGCATCCACACCCCGTAATTTGTCACTCGAATATCCGTCCCCATTAGACTCATTTGAATGCCCAAGAAAAAAGTCCCCGTTGCCGGGAACTGTCATACTGCCTCTGTTAATGGGCTTCCGTAGTTTCTCGAATTGTATATGCTTAATAATTCTTTTTCCGTTATATGACCATTTCTCACATCAAGGATTATTTCTCCTCTGTCAAGCATGATTATGCGGTCGGAATATTTGATGGTATCCTTAATATTATGGGATATCATCATTGTTGTGATATTTTGTGTCTTTATTAATTCTTGAGTTTTGTCCATTACAAGTCTTGATGTTTTCGGATCTAAGGCTGCTGTGTGCTCATCCAGCAAAAGAAGCTCCGGTTTATTCATTGTTGCCATCAACAATGACATGGACTGCCTTTGACCGCCGGAAAGATATTTCACTTCCACATCCAATTTGTTTTCAAGCCCTAAGTCAAGTGTTTTTAAAATTTCTTTAAACTCATTAATTTTATTTTTTCTAATTAACTTTCTTAAGGTAAATTTCTGACACTTTTTATCCGACAGGCTTATGTTTTCTAATATGGTAAGCGAAGGTGACACTCCTGCAGATGGATTTTGATGTACTCTGCCTATATACTGCGCTCTTTCGTTTTCTTTTAAACTGTTGATATTTTTGCCGTTTAAAGTTATTATTCCTTTTTCCTGCATAATAACTCCGCTTATTATATTAAATAATGTGCTTTTTCCGCATCCGTTAGCACCCAATATCCCGGTACATTCTCCCTTGTTTATGTGAATGCCAAAGTTGTTAAATATTTGTGTTTCATTATCCGTTCCTATGTTGAAGGTCTTCGATAAATTTTGTATGTCTAACATTTTGCCACCTCCGCCGCTTTTATTTTTTTCATTTTCTTTACCTTCACAGGACTGAATGTATTATAGCTTAAAAACAGTATTACTATTATTGCATTTATTGCTTTTAAGTCTGTTGGTGCAAGACCTAAATCTATCGCAACCGCTCCTATGAATTTGTATATTAATGCTCCCGCAATTGCCCTTGTTGTCATCTTCAGAAAGCTGCTGTTTCTCAGTATCGTATCCCCCACAATTATTGAAGCTATTGCTACCACTATGATTCCGGTTCCCATTGTTATTTCTGCAAAACCCTGATACTGCGACATCAATGCACCGCTTAATGCCACCAATCCGTTTGAAAGCATTAATCCTATCAATTTATACTTGTTTGAATCTTCTCCTAAGGATCTTACCAATGTTTCATTGTCCCCGGTTGCTATCAATAAATACCCAACTTCGGTTTTTAAAAATAAATCCATTAATATTTTTACAGTAAACACTATAAGTACAAGTATTATTACAGGCTCAAATCCATCATATATTGAATCAAATTCAAATAGTCCCACGTTAGATTTGCCGTTCAATCTTAAGTTTATTGTATAAAGCATTGTAGCTGTAAGTATTCCCGACAGCAGTGCCTTTATTTTTAGTTTGATATTGAGCGTGTATGTTATAAGCCCTGCCAAACTGCCGAAAAAAAATGTCAAAAGCGTGCTTATTGCAGGAGGAAAACCTGATGTTATAAATTTTGCAAATATAAATGCTCCCATTGGAAAAGTTCCTTCCACGGACATATCCGCAAAATCAAGTATTTTAAATGTAATGGTCACTCCTATTGCCAATATTGAAAATATCAAACCTTGTTCTATTGATGTAAGTATTAATGTATTCATTTTATATCCTTTCTTTATATGTCATACCGAGCGACAGCGAAGTATCTCATTCATGGCATCCCCCAGAATAGGGTTATGGTATCTCGCGGGTTAGGGCATTACGAATTGTGCTCCGGCAAATGCTTTGTGTTCTTTTGTAAATCCTAAAGCTTCAGCTGATTTTAAGTTTACCTTTTTTTCAAATTCCGGTGATGTCTGTACAGGTATATCAGAAACATCTGTTTTATCAACCAAAATCTGTTTAGCTATTCTTGCGGATTGCTGACCGATTACATAGTAGCTTATTCCTTTTGAAACCAATATTCCCTCGTCTACATGTGTACCGTCGGCAGATACCGTCAATAATCCTTTTTCTCCGGCTAATTGAGCAACCAAGGTTATTGAGGAAGCCACCATATTGTCTGTAATTATATAAAGGCCTTCCGCTTTTTTAGAAATAGTATCAACTGCCTGAGGTATGTCGTTTACCGTGGAAATTCCCACTGTTTCAATTGTGAGTCCGAGTTCCCGGGCAATTTCCTTTGTCTGCATTACCTGAACCTCTGAATTTGACTCACCTATATTGAATATAATCCCCACTGTTTTTATATCTTCCTTTAATTCCTTGAATAATTCCAAATTTTCTTTAATAGGTGCCGCATCAATAACACCGGTTATGTTGTTATCCGTAACATCCATTGCTTTTACCAGCTGTGAAAACACAGGGTCTGTAACGGCTGTAAATATAAGAGGTATATCTGTTCCTTCAATTGCCTTTTTAGCTGCTTGCGATGTAAGAGTTGCAATTGTAAATATTAAATCCACATCATCTTTAACAAACTTGTTTGCAATCATTTGCGCATTTGATATGTCTCCCTGTGCATTTTGGTCTATTAATTCAGCATCGATGCCTAATACCTTCAACTCATCGATGAATCCCTGCTTTGACGCATCCAATGCCGGATGCTCAACAAGCTGTGATATTCCTATCGTAAATTTTTCTGTTTC
>DAIMMU010000095.1:0-9864 GCA_036720515.1 Sedimentibacter sp. | reverse complement strand
GAAAAGCTTGTGCAATTGCTAAAAAAATGGCTAAAAGCAATTCTGTAGTTCTTATAACAGGTGAAAGCGGAACCGGTAAGGAACTATTTGCTCATGCTATACATAATGAATCAAACCGCAAAAACTATCCTTTCATAGTAATAAACTGTGCTGCCATGCCCGATAACCTTCTTGAAAGCGAACTGTTCGGTTACGAAGAAGGTGCTTTTACAGGTGCTAAGAAAGGTGGAAAATTGGGGCTTTTTGAATTTGCTCACAAAGGATCTATTTTTCTTGACGAAGTTGAAGCCATGAGCCCTGCCTTACAAGTCAAATTATTGAGAGTTATTCAGGAAGGAGAAATAATGCACGTTGGCGGTGACCGAATTATTAACGTTGACGTACGATTAATCGCAGCATCAAATAGAGCATTGGAGGATCTTGTAGCAAATGGTAATTTCAGAATTGATTTATATTATCGCTTGAATACTCTTCCCGTTGAAATTCCTCCGTTAAGAGAAAGAAAAGAAGATATAATGATACTATTTGATAGCATAAAAAATAAATTAGGCAGCAAGTTTATTATTTCTACACAGGTAAAGGATGCCTTCATGTCTCATGAGTGGATGGGCAATGTTCGTGAACTCCACAATTATGTAGAATATCTGTCGCATTTGGGCTTAGATTATATAGATGTTGATAATATCCCTTCAAGTTTCCACAAAAGATTGTCTGAGATTAAAAGTGAAAAGGCTGAAAAAAGTTTGGATGTGTCTCTGCTTAAAAAAATAGCCAAGAATAAGCTCGATGACTACCTTTACGTTCTTGAAATACTATATGAAAGTTATATAAATAAAAGTAATCTCGGAAGACTATCTATTGCGGAAAAAGCACAAAGTACCGGACGATATCTAACTCAACAAGAAGTGCGAAGTATTCTTTATGATTTAAACAATTTAGGACTTATAAAAATCTCTAAAGGTAGAGGAGGAAGTAAAATAAATGATCGCGGCATAAAAGTATATAAAGATTTAAAATTGATGGGTTAATTATAAATTAATTCAGTGTATAGGTTCCCTACAGAAGAATTAAATGGTTAAAGAATAGTATTCTTTAACCATTTAATCACAATTAACCTAATTTAACCTGTATTTATTTTAAATAAAAAAATTGATAATAACCCAAAAGCTACTTCATTTATTAAAAGATGAGGTAGTCTTGGCATTTTAATCTATTTAATTTTCTTTATATCTAACAACTCCCATTTAACATTGTATTCTTTCCTTAATAGTCCTCTATCTTCGTATTCCATTTCTCCCACCTGGTTGTCATATGGATCGTGACGTAAATGTTTTTTAGGAGGATCAAATTCATGCTGGAATTCTGAGTTTGCAACCATTCTGAAGGGGTCTAAGTTTCCAAAATAAAAGTTCCATTTATCTATGTTGTTACTTTTTAGTTCTCCGCCACCAAAGGATGGATCTGCAAAAAGCCATCCAAATGGTGCCACATAAAACTGTGCCCAATCATGAGGACCTATATCGCATGGTGTTACAGCAAGCCCTGACTGCCATCTTGCAGGAATTCCCGCATACCTGCAAAGAGTAATAAAAAGCAATGCTTGCACGCCACAGTCACCTTTTAAATTAAGAGCAGCATATTCCGGTATATTTGTTATTGTAGAGTATGCTCTCACGTATGAGTATTTCACATTTTGAGTAATATAGTCATATATTTTTCTTGCCTGTAATAATGGATTAGTTTCATCACCTATAATTTCCTTTGACAATTCCTTGATATAAGGGGTAAATACTATATGAGGCTCCAATTCCCCGGTATCAAAGTTAGGCTGTTCTTTTGAAACTAAAGAAGGGTCGGGATCATTGTATTTTAGGCGGCTCTCATATGAATATTCAACTGAAAATTCCTGCTCTTCCTTAAGGTTTACTTCAAAGTATGCAGTCCTTGAAGGATGATCAGCAGGAGCAATATAAGCTGCCTGAGGAACTGTTTTTATAATTTTAACATTGGATTGCTGGCATTCAGCCGGAATAGGAAGATGAACCTTTATTTTGTCGCCTATTCTTGCGGCCTCTTTCTTTAGAGTAACTGTTGATTTCATATGGATAAAGTATGATGCTTCCTTGTTTTCCTTTGTATCTTTTATGTTTTTGTTTAAGAATTCCCTTCTTTCGCTGTCATCGTCATCACTTCTGTTTATCAGTCTTGCAGCTAAATCATTCCTTGTTTTTATTAATGTGCCATAAAAACTGCTATTAAACATGACTTTGCCGTCAACCAATATCCAATCAGCTTGACTTTCATCCTGCAATGTAATTAACTCTTCTTCGGTAAAGTTTTCGATATTATCCTGCATCTTTTTAAGAGCTTGCTCAAAAGTATATGTATAATCACCTTTAATTGCCCTTATGATTTCTTTTTCCTGTTCAAGTCTCTTTCTCATAGCTGTAGGAATTTGCTTATTAAGTCTTAAATCAATAAGCTTTACAGCTTTTTCAAAATATCCAGCCCATTTTAGCTTTAAAATGTCCTCCGGAAGATTTACTTTTAAGTACTTTAAATCTTTTAGCATAGCTTTCTCCTATTTTATATTAAAATTTATTTATACGTATACATTATTAATCAGTTGCTGTCTCCATAATACTATTTCGGGTTTCCTTATGCCTGTCCGTACATTAATATGTATTTCAAATCTTCATAGCAATCTTTACTCATTATAATAATTATTCAATTCTTTTTATAAGTCTAAGGATATTATCTGCTGTTGCTTCTAAGTTTTCCTTTGATTTGTTTCTGCTTATCTGAAAATCCTCCGGAAGTCTGTTGATTGTAAATATCGAGGTGACTCCCATGTCATATGCCGAATCTATATTCATTTCCGCTCCTCCCGCAATGACGGTTACAGGAATGTTTTTATTTTTTGCACGCTTTGCCACTCCTATTACTGCTTTGCCTCTTAAGCTTTGAGTGTCAATTTTACCTTCACCGGTAAAAATCATGTCCGCATCGGTAATTATTTCATCGAATTTAACTGCATCCAGCACCGTTTCAATTCCCATCTGAAGAGTGGAATTAAAAAAAGCAATCATGCCTGCACCCATGGCCCCTGCTGCCCCGCTTCCCGGGACATCTTTTAAATCTTTGCCTGTTTCCCTTTTTATAACATCACAAAGGTTTTTTAAGCCTTTATCAAGTTCAGCAACCATTTTCTCGTCTGCTCCTTTTTGTGGACCGAAAATGTATGCAGCCCCCATAGGTCCGTACATCGGATTATCTATATCGCACATAGTGATTATTTCAATATTGTTTAATTCTTTTGTCTTTTTTGAAAAATCAATTTTTTCTATATTTATAAGTGTTTTACCTACAGGTGTGAACTCATTTCCTTTTTTGTCATAAAACTTTACGCCTGAGGCTGCGGCTGCCCCGCATCCTCCATCATTGGTGCTTGAGCCTCCAAGTCCTACTATTATCCTTTTGCAGCCTTTATTCACTGCCGCCAATATAAGCTGTCCAACTCCAAATGTTGTTGTAAGGCTTGGGTTTTTCCTGTCCTCTACTAAGGGCAGACCTGCGCAGGCGGCTGTTTCAATTACCGCAGTGTCTCCTATCAAGCCGTAAAAAGATTCCATATCCTCAAAATATGGCGAGCTTACCGTTTCATATATTTTCTCACCGCCTAAGGCAGACAAAAAACAGTCAACACTGCCTTCTCCTCCGTCAGCGACAGGTATTGATAATACATTACACTTTGGAAAGTGTTTATTGATTTTATCTGAAATAATATTGCAAATTTCAAGGGACGTTAATGTTCCTTTATATGAATCGGGAATTAAAACTACTTTATTTAAATTCATGCTTAAGATCTCCTATTCTTCATCCCGGACTCTTTTTATTTTCGCTCCTAAATTCATGAATTTATTTTCTATATGTTCATAGCCTCGGTCAATATGCTGTATGTTTGTTACCTCTGTCAATCCGTTGGCAATCAAACCTGCAATTATTAAAGCAGCACCCGCTCTTAAATCTGTGGCTTGTACTACTGTTCCCATTAAGTTTTTAGTACCCTTTATTTTAGCCTGCTTCTTTTCAAATTCTATGCAGGCACCCATCTTTTTCAGCTCATCCACATATTTAAATCTGTCCTCAGATACCCCTTCAACAACGGTGCTTTCACCGCATAACGAAGATAACAGCACTGTCATGGGCTGCTGCAAGTCTGTAGGAAATCCCGGATACGGAAGAGTTTGAATGTTCACCGGTACCAATTCTTTCTCATAATAAACACGCATGGAGTCTCCATATTCTTCAATGCCCATTCCCATTTCCTTAAGCTTAGCCGTTATCGGTTCCATATGTTTTGGTATAATATCATCAATAATAATGTCACCCTTTGTGGCGGCGGCAGCTATCATATATGTACCTGCTTCAATTTGATCGGGTATAACCTTGTAGGTACATCCTGTTAATTTCTTTACGCCGTTGATGCGTATTACATCAGTTCCCGCACCTTTGATATCTGCTCCCATAGAGTTTAAAAAGTTTGCAGTATCAACAATATGAGGTTCTTTGGCAGCATTTTCTATTATTGTTTTGCCTTCGGCATATACCGCCGCTAACATAATATTTATGGTAGCTCCGACGCTTACTACATCCAGATATATTTTTGCTCCGATTAATTTTTCAGCCATCACGTTTACTCTTCCTTCGGGTGTGATATCAACGGCTGCCCCCAATGCCTCAAACCCCTTAATGTGCTGATCGATTGGTCTTTCACCTATATCACAGCCTCCGGGCATCAAACACGATGCGCTTTTAAATCTTCCCAATCCCGCACCAAGCAAATAATATGATGCTCTCATCTTCTTAGATAACCCGTTTTCCAAATAGCTTTTATTTATATTTGTTGCATCCACATACAATGACGTATCATCTATATAATCCGCATCTGCTCCTAATTCTCTCAATATTTCCAAAAATACATTAACATCCTGTATTTTTGGAACATTTTCTATAATGCACTTTCCCGGACAAAGTATGGTTGCCGGTATTATTGCAACAGCCGCATTTTTAAATCCCCCTATGTTTACTTTTCCTTTTAGTTTAGTGCCGCCTTCTATAACAAATTTAGACATAATTTTTCCTCACAATAATTTTTTTATTTTTAATCAATTCCCGGCAGATGTTTTTGTGTTCCATCGCTAAAAATAACTTTCCACGTGGGATCTGAATTTATTCTCTCTATGTTCTTCCAATTATCATCTTCAACACTATAATATGTCATTTCTATTTTTACAATTTCTTTATTTTCAATTTCAGGGTAAGTTAATATTCGCGGCAATGCTTCTACTGCATGTATTGTACGAACCTTTTCGGTTATTTCCGTAACCGAAAGAATTCTTTGCATTTCAAATTTATAAATTCCTTCATTATCTGCAAAAAAATACATATAGGAATTATCCACTGAATAATCATCATGTTTTTGTGTATACACGTAAAGACTGTCATTTTCTGAAATATGCCTGTAATCTTCAACATATCCGTCTGCATTAATATTTTTTTCTTTTAACAAATTATCTATTTCTTTTTCAATATTCAATTCGCCGTTTAATTTATTGTGTACCTTATTACGCAAAGTCAGCCTCAGTTTTTTGCCGTCTATTATTTCTAAGGTTTCTCCCCTACTGTTGCTGTATGTGTATACATCTTCAAGAGGCTCTATTTTTTCGTTTAAAAACCTTTCTAATAACTTTGTGTTTACCTGTATTATCTCATATTCTGTTTCCAAAACAGGCAATACAAAAGATTCATCAGGTATATCCGTACTTATTTTTATGTTTTTCTCATGTAAAATACTTTCCACAATTTGTGCAAATTCATTATCAATCTTAGGATTATACTCTGAATTTGTCATAGAGTGTGACGATGTAAAAAGAAAAACATTTAAAATTATAAAAGCTGTTATTAAAATCGTGTTTGTTTTATTCCAATCCATGCTATCGCTAAGCTCCTGTATTACCATTCTTCAATCAATCGGCCTGTTATGGCATTGAATATAAATGTTTTGTCATTTGTTTCAATCACCCATACTACCCTTAAATACTGCTCCTTGGTAATTCTGGATAAATCAAAATATCCAAGATATATATTGTTTATTTCCTTAATCATTTCCGGCTTTATGGGTTTAAGCTGGTTTATTTCCTGATTTTCAACAGCCTCATTGTTTCCTTCATTTGCTGCATCATTTGTCGAAGTGTCAATATTGCTTTCTATTACATCTATTGCAGGAAGAACTTGGATCTGTGCCATTTTGTTCATTTGCTCATCATCAATTTTTCTGATAAACCTTTTATATGAAATAACATTTTTTCCTATAACATCGATCTGAAGGGCGGAATTATCTCTCACCCTGCTGAATAATATTGGCCTATCCAATATATTGTAGGAGAATGTAAATCTGTATCCTTCATTTCCATCCGGATGAATGTTTTCTACATTACTTAAATATCCGTTTTCAGGAAATCCAAGGAATTCTTCGGTAAAATTCACAGCAGCAACAAAGCTTTTATAAACATCCGAACCATTTTCCGGCTCAATTGATGCATCATAAAAGTCTAAAAGTCCTTCTTCATTAACTTTAAGTATTTTTTCCGTTCTGTAAACATATACCAGATTTCCGCTTACTTCAACGGATTTCCTTACATAATCGTAATCATTCCTGAAATAGTCCTTGGCAATTTCGTTAATTCTGTCAATATCGAATACATCAAGCTCTGACTGGACAAATACCGGATTAAATGCAGTTTCCTCCAATGGAACAGGCACCTGTATTGTGGCATCTCCTATTTTCTGCCCTGAAGAATATCTTGTCTTGCCCTCAAAGTTTATTGATTTGGCAATGTCTGTAAATTCTTTGGTATTTATTTTATCACTTACAATCTTAACCGTATTTTCACCATTGTAAATATAAATTGAATTATTGTTTTTTAAGTCAATTATAACATTTTTAATATTTTTAACAGTATTATTGACATTTTCATTTTCAATTTTCATATGACCGGTAAATATTTCTGCCGGAATATTTGTTGTGAAGTCAAATTTCATATATTCAGCCGGGAATGCAGCTGTTTCGGTAACGCTGCTGCCTGCAAAATCCTCAAAAGCAGTATTAATTACATGCAGTGCTTTTTCCCATAAACCCCTGTTATCTGAATATAAAACAGTATAATTATTATCGTATTTAATTATACTTTTAACCGGCCGCAATACTTTCCATATGTCTGCTTCGGTGGTTGCTTCCGTCTTCCTGTCATCATTTGCAATGGGATTGAAAAATTCAGGCAGCTTCAGCCATACATTGCTGCTCAGATATATACATATAAGTACCATGACCATCAGTATTATATTTTTAATTTTGGTTTTTAACATAAATAATCCTCTTTACTCGGGAATTGTAATTATCATTTCAGTTCCTTTGTCTATTTCGCTGTTGACGGCAATTGTACAGTTATGTGCCTCAGCAATCTGTTTGGCAATGGAAAGTCCAAGGCCGGTTCCCCCAAAGCCCCTGGCTCTTGCCTTGTCTACACGATAAAACCTTTCGAAAATTCTTGCCTGGTCCTGCTTAGGTATGCCCTGTCCGTCATCCTTAATACTTATAACTACTTTATTGTTGTTTCTTTTTGCATCAATCCATACATTGCCCTTATCGGTCGAATATTTAACGGCATTTCCTGCAATATTCAAAACTATTTGTTCAAATCCGTCTTTGTCAAACATTATATTAAGCTCCTCCGGAACGTTCATATGCATGTTGATATTTTTGTTTTTTATCTGTATTTGAAGTTTTTTTATAATTAAATTAACCATGTCCCGCAAATTGATTTTTTCCTTATGCCATTTTGTCTGCTCATAATCCATTCTTGAAAGACGCAGCAAGTCGCTTACCAATCGAGACATACGGTCGCTTTCCGAATTTATAACATTTAAGAATTCTTCCGCAACATTCTTTTCTTCCAATGCTCCGTCCAAAAGAGTTTCTGCATAGCTTTTAATAGTTGTTATGGGTGTTTTTAATTCATGTGATACATTTGCTACAAATTCTTTTTGCAGTTTGTCAATTCTATGCTGCTCCGTTATATTTTTAAATACAAGAATTACGCCCCCTATTTCATTTAGATTATTCATGAAAGGTGCGTAATCTATATCGTAAGTTTCTCCGTTCTTTTCCGCCAAGTCCGTGCCGCGATAACCTTTTGACTTAATATAATCCATGGACATATTGTCTTTAAGTCTGACTATAGCATCATTAAATTTCTCATCAGTGCTCTTAAGTGATAATATGTTTTGTGCAACTGGATTTGCATGTATTATGCTGCCGGAAGAATCAACCGTTAAAACACCGTCTGCCATGTATGTGAAGGTGGTTTCCATCTTGCTTTTTTCCTGCTGAAGGTTGGACATTGAACTTTTTAACTGGTCAATAAGGTAATTGAACATATTGCCTAATTGACCTATTTCATCGTCTGATTTTACATTTACCTTCTGGTCAAAATCTCCCAAGGACATTTGCTTTGCTTTTACCGTAAGCTCCTTGATTGGTCCTGTTATGCTTGTTGACAGTATAAGTCCTAAAAATATAGTTAAGGTAAGGGCAATTATGGTAGCCTGTGTCATTATCTGCTTTGATTCGTCCACCGTATCATAAATATAATCAATATTATTGATTAAATAAATATAGCCTTCAATATTTCCGTCTGTCTGCACAGGAAAAGACATATGATAATAAAATCTTGAATCTTCAGTATCTTCAAATTGTTCTGCAGGCGCAATATGATATGGTACTCCATCCATTGATTTCGTCAATATATAATTGTTTATTTTATTGTTGTTGAATGCACTTACTCCTATTGATTCTTCCACGCTGCCTGCAATTATTGTCCTGTTTTCATCATTCAATATCACATAAATATTTTCGTTATAACCTACCTGGACACTGTTTATGGTTCTCTTTATTTCTTCAATATTTTCTTCCCATATACCGGAATTTAATGATTCATAGGATTCAATAATTGAGCGAATTCGTGCATCCATATTTTTTACATTCATATTAAGCTGAATTTTTTCAAGCTGATTTACTATATAAATTCCAACTATGGACATAGCAAGAAATACCAGCAAAAAATAAATTAAAATAAATCTCCATTTAATACTTTTAAACATATTTTCTCCTTGCAGTCTCATTCACATCTCGCAGTCTCATTTACCAAAATATTCGCTCCCTCCGGTCGCATACTTTGGGAATTCGTTGCGAATGACCTACCGCTATTTTTCAGAAAAAACACTCTGAAAAATAGGGTTAGGGCATCTTGCTTTTAAAGTAATAGCCTGTTCCTCGTTTTGTGATTATATACTTATCATCATCTGTTTCTATTTTTTCTCTTAATCTTCTCACTGTTACATCAACTGTTCTTAAATCGCCAAATTCATATCCCCACACTTCCTTAAGAAGGTGTTCTCGGTTAAATACTCTGTCTGAATTTTGAAACAAGTATTTTAAAAGGTCGAATTCCCTGTTGGTGAGGTCAATTATATCATCGTTCTTGCTCACTTCATATGTGTTCATGTCGATAGTCAGGTTTCCAACCGTTAAAATCTTTGATTTTATTTCTTCATCAACCTTAGAAAGTTTAACTCTTCTCAGGTTAGCCTTCACCCTGGCAATTAATTCCTTGTTGCTGAAAGGTTTAGTGATATAATCATCAGCCCCTAATTCAAGTCCTGTAATTTTATCATTTTCTTCCTCTTTCGCAGTAAGCATAATTACAGGCATTACGTATTCCATGCGTATTTCCTTTAATACGT
>DAIMMU010000094.1:0-9913 GCA_036720515.1 Sedimentibacter sp. | reverse complement strand
TATTTTTGACTATTCATATTTGAGAATTTTTTCTGGTTTAATTTGAGAAATGACACTAAAGCACCATGGGACAATGGGAACGTGTTGAATCGTCCCACTCTTGTTAATTTAAAGGATAGAAAATGCTCAATATACATAGCATTTTTCTATCTTTTTTGTTATGCTTATGGTAAAATAGTGGAAATTGGAGCGATGTGGCGATAGGCGAAATAAAAGTATAGTATAAATCTGCTTGAGATTTCTGGAATATAAAAAGATTGAAAGGTAGGATGTTCATATGTCGAATATGTGTTTATAGACTGAATTTTCACAGTTTTGTGCAATGTAAAGTCAAGTTGCGTAATTGTAAAGTTGATGTGGTGGTATCAGAATGAGTTTTCTATTACAATGAAATCATCAAATCAAAGGAGGATTTCATATGAAATTATCAGATAAAATATTAAATCTTAGAAAGAGGTATGGGATGTCACAGGATAATTTAGCTGAGAAGTTGAATGTTTCCAGGCAGGCAATTTCTCGCTGGGAAATGGGGACAGCACAGCCTGACACATCTAATGTGTTGCAATTAAGCAAGCTATTTGGTGTTACGACCGATTACCTATTGAACGATGACTATGAAAGTGACAGTGATGTGCCGATTGTGAAAGAAACCGAAACCACAATAAAGGTCGAAGCCAATCGACAATTAGCATTTATTTTTCTAACATGTTTAAATGCTATGATTTTAATTTATCAGTTGATTGCTTGCTTTGTACTTCAAAATGTCATTTTCTCTTTAGCTGGAACGATGCTTAGTATTGCTACAGTTATCGGTTTTGAATTTGGATATCGATATCATCGTAAAATTGCACCTGAGTCAGAGAGTGCAAAGAAGTACTACTACAAATTCTATGTTGCAGCATTTTGGCTTGCAGCATATTTTCCTATTAGGCTACTGGCGAATGCAGCAATGCTACTTTACCCTCGTCCATACTCTGGTCTTGTATTTGAAATTATTGTGGTGTTAGTGTACTTATTAATTTCAATTCTTACTACGCAGTTGATAAAGAAAAAAACAAATTAAAAGCAACGTACAAATTGCAATTTAACTGTGAGCATTAGGATTTTGTGATAATTGCCTAAGCATACGCAAAATTGCTTCAAGTGAATAATTGGCACATCGGAGAGAGCGAATAATCTTCTAACTCAATAAATATAATGATTTAATTTTTATTGACGATATGAAAATTCTCTCTTGACTCTCACATTATGGTATACTTTAGAATAAAGATGAGCTCAAAATACACATATATGTGAGGGAATAAAAATGCTGAGAATAGGTGATTTTTCAAAACTATCAAGGATTAGTATACGAATGCTGCGCCATTATGATGAAATCGGTTTGCTTGTGCCAAAGAGCATAGATAACTTTACAAGTTATCGCTATTATGGAGAGGATCAACTTCCTGTGGCAGACAGGATAACTTCTTTGAAAAACATGGGGTTTAGTCTGTCCACTATTGGTGAAATCCTAAAAAGCTATGATAATCCGCAAGCACTTGCTGATTTTCTAAAAGTAAAGCAAGCCGAGATTATCGCGGAAGCTGAAGAAGTCAGTCATCGTTTACTGCTCCTTGACACAGCCATAAAAAGGCTGAGAAAGGATGATACTGCTATGAAATACAATGTAACTGTAAAAACAATGCCGGAACGATATGTTGCCAGTGTGCGAAAAGTGATACCCTCTTACGAACAAGAAGGAATGCTATGGGGAATTATGATGTCTGAAACTGCTTGTATGGGAATGCAGATTGCCGAAAACTGCAATAGCCTTGCCATGTTCCACGATGATGGTTATAAGGAGAGCGATGTGGATGTGGAAGTACAGATGACCGTCAAGGGTTCTTATAAAAACACGGAAAATGTAGTGTTCAAGACTGTGCCGGCGGTGGAAATTGCATCTGCAACCTATAAAGGCAGCTACGAGCAGATGCCTGCCGTAAACCATGCGGTTGCCTCTTGGGTACAGGATAACGGCTATGAGTTTAACGATATGATGTTTTGCATCTACCACGTCAGCCCAAACCAAACACAAAATCCCGATGAATATGTTACTGAGGTTTGCTATGCTGTCAAGAAGAAATAGCTTATACAAGGGCAACATGCATGCTGAGACGGAAATACTAAATTAGATATCGAAAAATGAGATTGGTCATGTTATAATCATTATAGCTATTTTATAAAAAAACGAAGATTGAGCGTTGAAATTATGCTATGCGGTCAAATGACCGCTTGCAGAATAGCTATAATCTTATTAAGTTATTAAGCTTGAGGATAGAGGAATCTTGCCATTTGTTTTTGGCGAACTTGCCTACATCTATAATGACAGCAGCAGATATAGCAAACCAATTTAACAAAAGATAAAAAAGATAACAGTAAACGAGTAATACATTAATAACCAAGGCACCCTAAGTCAAATTTCATAGGGTGTCTTGTTATCCCATACACAGGGGATAAAATTAAATACAGTTAACAAATGATTTTAAACAATAAAATATTGAAAATATGAGTAAAACTGATAAAATATGTTTATAAACTTCCATTTCAGTGGTATAATAATTAATTATATTGTATAGGAGACGTATGATGAAGAATAAAAAAGTTGTATATTATATTTGTGACAGGCATGACTGGGGTTATGTAAGTTACTTGGTATGGGATATTTTAATGGAAGAAGTAAATATGAGACCGGCAGGTTTTACCTTTGATGGAAGAGAAGTAAAGAAATATGTTGATGATAAAAATAACGAATATTATTTTGTACCTACAGATATAGCCATATGCAAGGATTATCCAAGATATTTGCCTGATATGAATAAATACTTCGGCGATTTTGACATGTCGGGGATGGTAACTTGGCACGAAGGTACTAATGCACCTGAAAAGGTAATTACACTTCATACCATAGGAGATGTTAATTCAGGATGTTTTGGATCGGCAAATCCTTTATATAACCATAATATAATGTGGGCAATGGAAGAATTAAGAAAAGATATTGGGCTGCATGATTTCAGAGTAGTAACAGAAGCAACTCATTGGTCGGGAGTACATAATGATGAAGGAGATCCGGAGCTTCTATTAAAATATCCTGTGCCGATGGTGGATATAGAGGTAGGAAGTGAAACAGAAAGCTGGTATAACAAAGAAGCCTGCAAAGTTTTGGCACACTCATTATTGCATACTTTTGATGAGGATATAAAGCTTCATAATCTCCTTTGTGTAGGGGGAGTGCACTTTGATCCTAATTTTGCTGAGGCTGTTCAAACTTCATGGAATTGCGGACAAGAATGCTTTGGCATATCTCACATCATTGCAAATCAATGGCTTGTGTCCGGAGAATATGAAAATGAAGATGGAATAAAAAAAGCATCCGATTGCATTGATTCGATAAATGGAGGAATTGACGGCATTGTATTTCATGACAAGCTAAAGGGCTGTTACAAGGATTTAGTGCGCAATCTTGGAGAAAAATACAATGTGCCAATCATAAAGCACCAGACTTTAAGAAATCCTGAAAATATAAACTGGAATAAATAATATTTTAGATAAATATAAAGACAGATTATTCTGTGTTCATTTATCAAACTGTGATGGAATCAGCGATATGTATTTGATTCCTGCTAAAGGCGTCAGAAGCATAGTACATGTTGCTTCATAAGTATGCAAAGAATAAATTTACGGAGATTATTAATGATATTATTAAAAGAAATAACAAAAGAGAACTTCTGGGATGCTGTAAGTTTGGAAGTAGCCCCGCATCAGTCTGATTTTGTAACATCAAATGCAGTATCTATAGCACAGTCGAAAGTTCAGCCGGAATGTATCCCGTTGGCGGTTTGCGATGATGAATTAATGGTTGGATTTGTTATGTACTGTATTGATGAAGATGACGGTGAATACTGGATTTACAGAATGATGATTGATAAGAATTATCAGTCTGCTGGATATGGTAAAAAAGCCATGCATTTATTGTTGGATAAAATAAAAGAAGATAAAACTCGCAATAAAGTATTCTTAGGAGTACATAAGGAAAGTGTTGCCGCCGTCAATTTATATGAAAGCTGCGGATTTAAGTTTAACGGACAGGTTTTTGGCAGCGAACATATAATGAGACTGGATTATTAGGCGAAAAGTGTGAAAATATGAGTAAATTAGAATGCAATGTATGTCATCATCATTGCAAATTAAGCGAAAATCAAATAGGATTGTGTAATGCAAGGAGCAATGTAGAGGGAATAATTGTTCCTATTAACTATGGGGAAATTACGAGTATAGCTTTAGACCATATTGAAAAGAAGCCTCTCAGGCATTTTTATCCCGGAAGCAAGATTTTGTCTGTAGGAAGTTTTGGATGTAATTTAAAATGCTCATTTTGTCAAAACTATGAAATTTCTACAGTGGGAAAGAACGAATTATACACTCAATATGTAACCCCGGAGGAACTGATACAAATTGCATTGGATTTAGTACCCCGTGGCAATATAGGAATTGCGTATACCTACAACGAGGCATTAATTGGATATGAGTTTGTAAGAGATTGTGCTTTATTAGCAAAAAAGAATAAATTAAAAAATGTGGTAGTTACCAATGGCTGTTTTAGCGAAGAAATATTAAAAGAGATTCTTCCGTATATTGACGCTTTCAATATCGATTTAAAGGGCTTTAGTGATAAATTTTATAAAAATATCGGCGGGGATTTTGAGTTGGTAAAAAAATTTATAAAATTGGCACATGAGCATGCTCATATAGAAATAACCACGCTAATAATCCCCGATGAAAATGACGGTGAAGAAGAAATTATAAGTTTATCTGATTTTATAGCATCCGTAGATAAAGAAATACCATTGCATATATCAAGGTTTTTTCCTTGTTATGAAATGAAGGATAAGAATCCTACGAATGTAAAAAAAGTATATGAACTTGCCAAAATAGCAAGAAAGAAACTTAGTTATGTTTATGAAGGAAATTGTTAATAATAAGGTGTTATAGGAAGCTTGCAGATGAGGTATGTGAAGGTACAATACAATCAGGTCATGAAGTTGTTCGTTTTGATAACGGATTGAATTATTAGGGGATGCATATGAATATTAAAAACTTAGATAATTATATTTTAGGAATTGATGAAACGGCTGAGGCTGCAGTGCTCAAAGAAAATATAAATATTCATTTGACTGAATTTGATGACATAAAAAATATAATTAAAAAACGAAACAGGAATTCCCACAAAGGAACATATGGAAAAATTGGAATAGTATCCGGCTCTAAGGGGATGGCGGGAGCGGCGGTGTTAAATCTTAATGCGGCTCTAAGGAGCGGTTCGGGACTTGTTAAGGCATTCATACCGGATGAAATTTACACTGTTGTTGAATCAATGTCATTAGAAGCTATAACATATACTTATGATGTAAATAATTTTCCTTTTGAAAAGCTCCAAAGAGAAATTATTGATTATTCTGATGTAGCGGCAACCGGTTCAGGCTGTGCAAGACTACCTGATTATGCTGATGTTTTAAATTATTTATTGAACAACTGCACACAACCGTTGGTTTTAGATGCGGAGGGGATAGATCAGCTTAATTTAAATAATCTAAAAAATCATAAATATCCAATTATATTGACGCCTCATTATGGTGAAATGGCAGGATTGCTTAAAAAAGATAATGACTACATTAAAATAAATATTATAAAAAAGGCAATTGATTTTTCTATAGAATATAACGTCTATCTTGTATTGAAGGGTGCAAGAACTATTATTGCATGTCCTGACGGCGAAGCTTACATAAACACTACAGGAAACCCGGGAATGGCAACAGCCGGCAGCGGAGACGTGCTGACAGGAATAATTGCATCCTTAATAGGTCAGGGAATTGAAATTAAGAATGCTCTCAGAGCTGCGGTTTATTTACATGGTTTAGCCGGGGATATTGGCATTAATTATGTTGGTGAAAACTCGCTGATAGCAGGAGACCTTATAAAATATCTGCCTGAGGCAATAATAAAGATAACCAATTGACCTGTTGATTTATTATTATGCATTAATAGTATAAATCTGCAACCGTGTCATAATAATTTAAAAACCCATAATTTCAATGAAAAAGCTTGCAGTATTAATCTAAAATCTTAAAATATTGCCTCATACGTATAAAAAGTGTCGTTTCGATGAACTTGGAATTGTTGAGTTATGCATACTCTTACATATTTTAAATTTGAATGTGATTTTGACACTGAACAAGGCAAATATATTTATATACTATAGTATGTACAAATTATATTTTTGCTACAACAAGACAGGAAAAACGGAGACAAAGGGCACACGCTTAATTGTCCCACTTTTGCTTTATTGACAATATATAATAAGTTCAGTTATGGCATATGTTATTCCGATTGTGGCGTTCCAAAGCATATGAAAAGATTGAATTTATTAGTTCATTAAACTGTTGATATATAAAAACAAGGAAAAAGAAAGGCTCACATGAAAGCGTTAAAGATGATAGTATTTAGTATTTTTTATTATGTTGTAATTGTTATACTTGCTGTGATAATTGCACTTGCAACACTTCTTGGATATTTCACTTTGCAGCTTCTTATATTTGGCAGGGGAGACTACTTGCTGTTTGTATCCAACTCATTAAATATAATACCTGTAATTATGATTATAAACTTAATTATATATGCTTTATTTAAGATAAAAGAAAAATTATCTAAGAGGAAAGAGCAACAGATAGGAATAACAGAAGAAGATGATGAACCTGTAGATATTGAAACATTAAGCAAATTAGAGAGACTTCTCTTAAAACTATTATATAAGTTAGAAGAACTTGATAAGACGATTTCAAAGATATTTAAAGTAATAAAAACTTGCTATATACCGGTTCTAATAATAGCTATATATTGTGGAATGACAAATTATGCAATTTTATATACTGACAGCATCAAGGTAAGCTCTCCTATTGTTCCTACAGGTATTATTTATAAATATAGTGATATAAAAGGTATTGATGTTGGTGTTACAAAAGAAAATAAAAACTCTTATTCGCCATATTATGAGGTCATTTTCAATGATGGCAAGTCTGTTAATCTTTTCGGCGGAAGCATGCATGAGGATAAAGACATAGGTTTTGAGTATATATTAATTGATTTAGATAAAAAGCTAAGAACTCAAGGCGTTATTAAAAGTGCAGATAAAGAAAACTTTGAAGAATATTCTAAAGGATTGGATAAGGACTTTGTAAGCAGGGTAGAGAAACTGTTTGATTAGCCATGTATACAAGAATAAAGAGGGAATAGAATGGGTATTATTTTTGCTATCTGCGGAGGCAAAATAAGCAAGAGGAAATATAGATAATAAATGTAGTTTCGGAAAAGGCTTTACGGCAAGAAGATATAAATTGATTTTCAAGAATATATAGGAAGGTGATTGCATGGAAAAGGCTTATAAATATACAATAACTAATCAAGAGATATTTGAAAACATTTTCAAGGATGAAAAAATTCTCATGAATCATGTTGTTATACCGCCGGGTAAAGTGTTCCCAAAGCACCCGACCGATGCAACTGTATATGCATTAATTGCACGGGGAGAACTAAGCGTAACAATTGAAGATAATGCGCCTAAAACTTTTAAAACCGGTCAGCTGGTCAATATTCCCAAAGGTATCAGCACTGAATTAGGGAACAAATCTGATGAAATATTAGAGTTGTTTGTTGCCAAATATGAATATGATCTCTAAAGTTTTATATTCCATACATAATATTGACCGCTTACCCGGATAAAATGCAGAAAGTTCATTGCCTATTGCTTGCCCGCTTTTACTACACGAATCATTCTTATATATAGGAAAATGGAGATTGATTCTACAATACAGATGAAAGCGATAATGATTCCTGTTTGATTCAGGTCGTACAGAAAACCCATTAATGCTGAGCCAATCAGGAGTGCAAGCCCATAACCGGTGTTGAAAATTCCAAAACCGGTACCGCGTTTGTAAAATGGTGTAATATCTGCGATGGCAGAGCGCATAACAGTTTCATGTGTACCCATTACAATACCGAAGATAACCATTCCTATTACAATAAGTGGTATTGAGCTGCTCATTGCCAGAAACGGCAGTAGAAGTGTAATAAATGGAACAGCCGCTAAAACAGCTAATCCACCTGTTTTAATGCCGGTTTTTTTCTTCATGTAATCGTATGTTTTGCCGATGAGCAGTGCGGTAACCGCATCAACCGCCATGGCACCCGAATACAGCAACGTGATATTCCCATCGGACATCAGATTGTTTGCTTTCAAATGATATCCTATGATACTGAAATTAACAAATCCTAAAGTGCAGAAAAAAGTGAATGCCGTATAAATCCAAAGCACCGGTTGAACCTTTTCCGAACGAAATTCCTTCGGTTTGGAGGTGTCAGCCAAATTATCCATTTTTATTTTGCGGTAGGCGTAAGCGACAAAAATCATAAGAAGAACAAACGGAATAAAAAGCAATTTGTAACCTAACCGGTATTCCTGAATTCCGTTCTTGTCTGCAATAAAGAAAACCAATGTGAAAATCAGCGGACCCGTAAAAGCGCCGATTTGATCCAGGGCTTCCTGTAGTCCAAAGGCAAATCCGGTTCCGACCTGGTTTTCGGCAACTTCGGACAGAATTGTATCCTTTGCCGGATTCCGCAAGGATTTTCCTATTCGTTCCATAAGGATGAGTACAATGAGAGTATTCCAGTCCATAGTAAATCCCATGAACGGTACCACCGACAGCATGCCATATCCTATAAAGATAAATAGCCAGTGCTTACCGCTTTTATCCGACAGTACACCTGCCAATAGCCTCAAAAAGTATCCGAGGAATTCGCCGATGCCGAATACAAGACCGACTTGATATGCACTGATGTTTAGAAGGTTGAAATATTGGCTGTTGGCTCCGCGGGCACTTTCATAAACCATATCCCCCAACATACTTATAATACCGAATAAAATAATTACCGTAACCGCCGGACTGAACCTATCTACGACTTTATTTTTCATCATTAACAAGACCTTTCTCATTTTTGGGAACGGTGGATAAGCCTTTCTGATTGGGTTCAAGTTTGGTGTATTCACGCTGATTCCAAAAGATTTTAAATTCCAATTTCTCGATATCTCTCTGCTGTTTATAGCTGATTCGCAATGCAGCATCTTCCGGTACAATAATGTCACGGTCTAAATCATTCAGAACTATTTTGATATTACTGTCATGTTCCTTTATTTCCGACAAAGCTTCACCGATTTTGTCAAACAAAACGGAAGAGGTTCCTGAAATATCTTCGGAAATCATATATCGCTCATTTTTATTGATATAGTCAAGAGAATCTCCGGAGGAAATCCATCGCATAATAGCTTCCCGGCTGAACCTCCATTCGCGGCCTATTTTTCGTGCTGGGATATGCTCTTCTCGCAGCAGCTTTATTAGTGTTTTTTCGCTGACACCTAAAAATTCAACTGCTTGCTCAACATTCAAAATATCATCTGTCATATAAAACACTCCTTTTTTTATATTATAATAATTATAAGGCTATAAAACAATAATGTCAATTATAACAGAACTAAACATTAAGATAACAGTAGATGGTATGAATATAATGCAATATATCAAAAAAACGCGGAAAATAATCTTCCGACAAAAGATGCGGAAGAGTTTAGTAAAAACTTCATGCACTTAAAAATTTGAGGTTTCCGTATCAGCGGGATTAAATTATCTTTATCGAATAATAAGCGGCATATATCAGAAATTATATATATTCTTGTTTAATTTAAAGCAATAGGGGTATAAAACTATACTGAAGCAATCTGGTAATATGTCAAGATAAAAAAACAAATAAAAACAAAAGAAATGAA
>DAIMMU010000093.1:0-9933 GCA_036720515.1 Sedimentibacter sp. | reverse complement strand
ATTAAAAATATTAATTGATATAAATAAATTCTTATGCTATAATTTTATTGAATTATCCAAATAATTATTTTTTTGAGGGAATATTTATGTAAGAAAGGGTAAGGATGAAAAATTATAGGCTTGACGTATATTTGCATGACAAGGGTTATGCTGATAGCCGAGAAAGGTCCAAACAACTTATTTTAAGCAATTCTGTATTTGTGGATGACAAATTAATAACGAAACCGTCTTATATTGTTAAGGATGATGTTAAAATTAAAATTACCAATAACCTTAATTATGTAAGCAGAGGATATGTAAAGATTGAAAAGGCAATTAAAATATTTGGTATCAACATTGAGAATAAAACTGCAGCCGATATTGGTGCTTCCACGGGCGGATTTACGGACTATCTGTTAAAGCATGGAATAAAAAAGGTTTATGCTGTTGATGTTGGCAGTAATCAGCTTCATGAGTCCTTAAGAAAAGATTTTCGGGTTATCAATATTGAAAACACAAATTTCAGATACATGGATACCGGCATATTTACTGATGATATAGATATAGTAACCGTCGATGTTTCATTTATTTCTTTAAAATATATTTTACCTAAAATTGTCGAAATAAGTCACGAAAGTACGGATATTGTCATATTGGTAAAACCGCAGTTTGAAGCGGGAAAAGAGAACATTGGAAAAAAGGGAATTGTTAAGGATAAGAAGGTTCATTTGGAGATTCTTAATAATTTAAATAATTTTTGCAAAGAAAATCATTTTAACTTAATAAATATTGATTATTCTCCCATTAAAGGAACAGAAGGGAATATAGAATATATAGCGCATTTAAGGATTAATGGTATTTCAAATGAATGTAATTTCAAAGACTTAATTAATAAAGCTTTTGAAATATTATAAAAAAACTAAGAGGTGGCAAATGAAAAAGTATACAAGACAAACAAAAATTTTAGAGTTGATTTCTAAAAGTGAAGTTGAAACTCAGGAGGAATTGGCTGAGGGGCTTAAAGCTATGGGCATTGACGTGACGCAAGCCACAATTTCAAGGGATATTAAAGAGCTTAGACTTGTTAAGGTAATGTCCAAAAGCGGTAAATATAAATATGCTACTATAGGACAAAGCCAGGAGGGAATTACCGACAGATTGAATAAAATATTCGAAAATTCTGTGGTTTCAATCGATAATGCAATGAATATTATTGTACTTAAAACAATTCCGGGAGCTGCTCAAATATGTGCATCAGCCATCGACTATATGGGGATTGATGAAATTGTAGGGACATTGGCGGGTGATGACAATGTTTTTGTAGCTATAAGAAATTTGGAAAGTGTAGATTATGTATTGCAGGAATTTAAGAAGAATATAAGATAATGGTGATAATATGCTGCTTAGTTTAAATATAAGCAATTTTGCAGTATTTGAAAATGTATCTGTAAACTTTGACTCCGGGTTTAATGTTTTCACAGGAGAAACGGGTTCGGGAAAATCGGTTTTGATTGATGCAATTCAGCTTATTTTGGGAGAAAGAGCTTCAAAGGATTTAATTAGAAAAAACAAAAGTTCTGCATTTATTGAAGGAATTTTTGATATCAGTGTAAATGACAACATTTACTCTGTTTTAGAAAGCCTGAATATAGAAATCGACAAGGAAGATTTTTTAATAATATCAAGAGAATTGTTGGACAACGGTAAGAGTATAAATAAAATCAACGGTAGAACCGTGCCTTTAAACGCGATAAAAGCAATCGGCAGTTTTTTAATTGATATTTACGGTCAATTCGGTCATGAAAGCTTATTCAAAAAGGAAAATCATATTAAATTGCTTGACAGCTTGATACATAAGGAATTATCACCCATTTTTCGCCTGTATAACGATTTGTTTGCGAAATACAATAATTTATGCAATGAAATAGATATACTCAAAGAAAAACTATTAAACAAGGACAGTAAAATAGAACAGCTCAAATATGAGATAAATGAAATTGATGATGCACAGTTAAAAGAATGCGAAGAAGACGAATTATTAAAAAAGATTAAAAAGCTTTCAAATATACAGGAAATCAAAAAATCCCTGTACGAAGCAATTCGAAATATTAACAGTGACAGCTTAAATAACGTTTACAGCATTCTCAACAAAATTCAAGGTTATGATGAAAAATTGGAAGATTTTCTTTCAAGGCTTGACATTCAGTTGGAAGAATTGAAATTGTTGAGCTATGATTTAAGAGATTATTCGGACAGCTTGGATATTGATGAAAAAGAACTTAATAATATTGAAAACAGAATGTCTCTCATTAATCGTTTAAAAAGAAAATATGGCTTTTCAATTGAAAGAATAGATGAATACAGAAATTCATCATATGAAGAATTAAATTTACTTTTAGAAGCGGATTCAAAATTAAATTCTTTAACTACGGAAAAAAATAAATTGTTCAACGAATTATCCGAAAATGCCGAAAGTATATCCAAAAAAAGAAAAAAAGCCGCAGAAATTCTTGAAAAGCAAATATTGGTTGAGTTGAGCGATTTAAATATGAAAAATATAAGGTTCAAAGTCAATATCGATAAAAAGGAAATTTCCTCGGACGGTATTGACAATGTTGAATTTTTAATTTCAACAAATGTGGGAAGTGATTTAAACTCAGTTCAGAAGATAGTTTCCGGAGGCGAAGCATCAAGAATAATGCTTGCATTTAAAAAAATAAAAAGTGATGTCGGCCAAACTATGGTGTTTGATGAAATTGACACCGGAATAAGCGGAAAGACAGCACAAATGTCAGGTGTTAAAATGAATTATATCTCTGTAAACAATCAGGTTATTTGTGTTACACATTCTCCTCAAATTGCATCAATATCAAAAAATCATTTTTTAATTGAAAAAAAGATTGTTGGCAATAATACATACAGTACTGTCAAAAAATTAGATAAGGAAAATAGAATTTATGAAATTGCCAGATTATTGAGCGGCATGAAAATAACTGACAAATCATTAAACAATGCTAAAGAATTGATAGAATTTAACAATAAAATAACTGAATAGAACAAGTTTCATATGGAAAGGTTAAGGATAAAACTATAAGGAGAGCATAATGAGAAATTTCGCTAAAAGAGTTTTATTCTTTATTTTTTTTATTGCGGTATTAATGACTGCCGTTTTTTTTGGTTTTAATTTAAAAACAAATCCATATAAGTTTGCAACAGACAATCAAGTAATAGATACAAACGGGAAATACATCATACCCGGCGGTCAGACCATAGGTGTTGAATTAAAAACAGAGGGTATATTGGTTGTAGGCCTTGCAGATATTGTAAATTCCGACAATATGTCGGTGTCTCCGGCAAAAATTGCAGGAATTCAAATAGGTGATAAAATATTGGAAATTGATTCCCAATATATGACAAGCACTGATGAAATAATACATTATACCGAGAGTATGGGAATTAAAATATATCATTTCAAGGTTGAAAGAGCAGGGGAAATTTATTATTTCACCGTTACTCCCGTCCAGCGATATGACAGCGATGAAATAAAATTCGGGTTTTGGGCAAGAGAGGATATTGCGGGAATAGGAACAGTTACTTTTATAGACCCTAAAACAGGCATTTACAGTGCCATAGGTCACGGTATCTCCAGTTCGGAAACAGGCAATTTGATAGATGTGGAATCAGGTACTATTTCTAAGGCGAATATTACAAGCATTAAGCTTGGTAAAAAGGGGGAGCCGGGTGAAATTATAGGCTATATATTAAAAGATGAAGATAGCCTGGGAACAGTTTTAAATAATACCGACTTTGGAATATACGGGAAGATCAACAAAAAAAGCATGGGTTATTTCAGCGGTGATTTAATGTCAGTAGGGAAAAAGGAAGAGATTAAAATAGGTCCTGCATATATAATTTCATGCGTTAATAATGAAATGAAAAAATATGATATAGAAATAACAAAGATATTTTATCAAAATAAGCCTGGTGAAAAAAGCTTTGTCATTAAAATTACGGATGAAGAACTACTGGAAATGACAAATGGGATTATTCAGGGTATGAGCGGTAGCCCGATAATACAAAGCAATAAGATTGTGGGAGCGGTAACCCATGTATTTATGAATGATCCGTCAAAGGGATACGGAATATATATCGAATGGATTTTTGACAAAGTTTACATGGGGACTGATAATTAATGTGTAATTAATACATTTTTAATAATCTTTTAATAATCTTTTAATAATTTTTTATTTTATCGACAAATTTTTGGTATAATCTCGGAAAAAGGATATATAATAGATATATACGCTATTTAATTTACAAAAAAGAATTAAAAAAAAATCTTTTAGAAAAAAAAAGGGTTTTTTAATTCTTTTGCGTATTATATAGTTAAGAGAAAAAAAATATTGGGGGAAGTGACTGATGCAAAAGAAAGTAAATGTAGTAATTGCTGATGATAATAAAGAATTTAGGTTAATTTTAAAAGATTTCTTGCTCAGCAAAAAGGTTTTTGATATCGTGGATATGGCAGATGACGGAATAAAAGCATTGGAGTCTGTCGAAAAATATGAACCCGACATTCTCATTTTAGACATTATTATGCCGCATCTTGACGGTTTGGGGGTATTGGAAAGACTTCATAAAAAAGAGTTGAACAAATTTCCGAAAGTAATAGTTTTGTCTGCCGTAGGTCATGATAAGGTTACTCAAAGAGCTATTAACATGGGAGTGGATTATTATATTGTGAAGCCTTTCAATTTTGAGTCCTTTGCCGACAGATTGCTTCAGATATCAGAGTTGGAACCATCAAGGTCACAAAATAAAAACAGGGAAATCGTTTATACCGAAAAAGCGAATACCGAATTAAGCTTAGAAGTAAAGATAACCGAAATATTGCATGAGGTAGGTGTACCTGCTCATATTAAAGGTTATCAATATTTGCGTACGTCCATAATTGATGTTGTCAACAATGTTGAGTTGTTAGGAGCTATTACAAAGGAACTGTATCCTATGATAGCAATAAAATATTCAACTACACCGAGCAGGGTGGAAAGGGCTATACGTCATGCCATAGAGGTTGCATGGACCAGAGGAAAAATCGAAACCATCAATAATATATTCGGCTATACGATACATAATAATAAAGGGAAACCTACCAATTCGGAATTTATAGCAATGATATCAGATAAACTTCGCCTTGAACAAAAGGTATCATAAATATTTCTTCTTAATAGGTTCAAATACTCCTGTGCAAATTGTCTTGACAAAAACATTTATTATTATTAAAATAAGTCGAACAATTAAAAAAATTGCAAACATTTAAATTGCAATGGTTTAATTATAGGAGGCAATGTTGAATACAGAAATAACCGTAAAAAGCGAAAAAATTTTTGAAGGTAAAATTGTTAACTTAAGGGTGGATACAGTTGAACTTGAAAATCAAAAATACGCAAAAAGAGAAATTGTAGAACATAAAAGTGCAGCATGTATATTAGCTGTTAATAATGATTTAAAGGCACTTTTGGTAAGACAATACAGAAAAGCTATTGAAGAGTTTATATATGAATTGCCGGCAGGAATACTAAATATTGCGGAAGAACCTCAAGATGGAGCCTTGCGCGAATTGGAAGAAGAAACCGGATACGCAGCGGGTAAAATTAAATTGATTTATGAATTTTACACTTCGCCCGGTTTTTCAAATGAAAAGGTATATTTGTTCGAGGCTTCGGATTTAGTTTTTAAAGCTGTTAATTTTGATGAGGATGAATGTATTGAAACTATTGAAGTAACCAAGGATGAAGCGAAAAAAATGCTTGAAACCGGCAGGATAACTGACAGCAAAACATTAATCGGACTATTGCATTGGCTTTATTCTTAAAATTAAATACATAAAAAGAATTAAACCTCTTGTACAAGCATATATTGTATAAAGCTTTACGGGAGGTTTTTTTATGAACAATACACTAAAGAAGCTAATTCAATCTGAAAGCAAGAAATTCTTTTCGCTGATAATAATATTGATCACTTCCTTGATTTTATCGGCATTAATTTACGCATTGACCGGAAAAGGCGCAATGATGGAAATTAACTATAACAGTATAAGCAAAATGACCTTTATGGAAGTATTTTTTATGTCATTTAAAAGAAACATTATTTACTTTTTAGCGATTATATTTTTAACGTGCATTGGACAAAGCAATCTTACTAAAATTTTATTCGGCTTTATTTCCGTATATTTCGGTTTGTCTGTTATATATATAATCAGGACTGTCGGTATGAACCTTAAATACTTTTTGCTTACATTTACTGATTATTTTATTTTCTTTCCAATTCTTCTTTATTTTACATTTATTTCAAGCTCAATATCAAAATATACAAAAAAAGCAAAAAACATAGAGACTATTTCTCATAAATTTGATATAATTATATCCGGATACATTAAAATTTCTTTATTTTATTTACTGATTGTAACAGCATACACTTTTGTTTACAGCTTTTATGTATTGATACTAAGCAGATTGATGGTGGGATAATGGATAGTACAATTTATAAAAAGTATTTAGGTCAAAGAAACTTAAGCGAAAATACAATAAGCTCCTATGTATATGATATTGAACGGTTTAAAGAATACCTTCATGAAGAATATGGGCTAAGTTTAAATGAAGCAAAAAAGGCACATATTTTGACATATCTTGTGAATTTGCAGAAGAAGGGAAAAAGCTCATCAACCATATCAAGGACTATTTCCGCATTAAAGAATTTTTTTGATTTTTTGAAAAATGAAAAGCAAATTAAGGACAACCCCGCAATCAGTATTCATAGTCCAAAACAAATAAAAAAGAAAATTTCAATACTTACAGAAGAAGAAATAAATCAGCTGATGCTTTTGCCGGATAAAAATACATTCAAGGGAATTAGGGACTTGGCGATGTTAGAGCTTATGTATTCTTCCGGAATAAAGGTTTCCGAGCTTATAAATATTAAAATATATCAAACAAATTTAAGTGCCGGTATAATCAGCATTGAAGGTGATAAAGAAAGAATAGTTCCTTTAAGCAAATATGCGAAGGGTGCAATTGACAGCTATTTGAGTAATTTCAGAAATATTAAATCCGCCGGAGACAATGAGTTTTTATTTATTAATATATCGGGAGAGCCCATATCCAGGCAGGGAATTTGGAAGATTTTAAAATCTTATGAGAAAAAAATGAATTTGAGAAAGGAAATATCCCCTCAAATTTTAAGAAATTCATTTGCAGTGCATCTTTTGTCCCATGGTGCCGATCTTGGTACCGTACAGGAATTAATGGGACTTAGCAGCTTGGCGGCGGCACAAAATTATATAAATAATGTAGAATTTAAATCATTGGAAGTGTTTAAAAAGGTATTCCCGAGGGTGTAGAGGAAAGGGGACACACCGCTACTATAGGGTGAGTCTTTGTGGGTAAGAGGAATGTCCGTGAAAAAAATATACGAGGAGATTACATATGATAAAAAGAGCAATATTGATTGTATTAGACAGTTTGGGAGTAGGTGAGCTTCCTGATGCTTCCGAATATGGTGATGAAGGAAGCAACACTTTAAGAAATATATATAAGCATGCGGATAATTTTTCACTGCCGAATTTAGAGAAGTTAGGCATTTTAAATATCGACGGATTTGAAGACTTAAAAATATCAGACTCCTTTAAGGGCTCCGTCGCAAAATGCGGCGAAAGATCCAAGGGCAAGGATACAACAACCGGTCATTGGGAAATAAGCGGATTGATACTTGATAAACCATTTCCCACATATCCGAATGGATTCCCAAAAGAGGTTATTGAAGAATTTGAAAAAAGAGCCGGAAGAAAAACCATAGGAAACTGCACTGCTTCGGGTACCGAAATAATCAAGGAATTAGGCAAGGAGCATGTCGAAACGGGAAATTTAATAGTTTACACATCTGCCGACAGCGTATTTCAAATAGCGGCACATGAAGATGTAGTTCCTTTGGACGAGCTTTATAATATTTGCAGGATGGCAAGAGAAATTCTTCAAGGCGAACATGGGGTGGGAAGAGTTATCGCACGACCTTTTATAGGCGGGGAAGGCAATTATGTAAGAACAGGCAACAGAAAAGATTTTTCGTTGGAGCCTTACAAAGATACTATGCTTGACTTTGTTAAAAACAGCGGCGGTGAAGTGTATGCCATAGGCAAGATTGAAGATATATTTGTAAACAAGGGTATAACAAAATCAAACCACACCACCAACAACAAAGAAGGTATAGAAGCTACAATAGCTTCAATCAAGGAAAATTTCAGAGGATTGATTTTTACAAATCTTGTGGATTTTGACATGATTTACGGTCACAGAAACAATGTCCAGGGATATGCGGATGCTCTTATGTATTTTGATAACAAGCTTCCGGAAATAATAGACAATCTTAAAAGTGACGATATGCTTATTATAACCGCAGACCATGGATGCGACCCGACAACTGAAAGTACGGATCATTCAAGAGAATATATTCCGCTTTTATTTTACGGAAAAAATATAAAGGGAAACAACAATCTTGGGATTCTTGACACCTTTGCCTCCATCGGCAAGACCATATTAGACATATTAAACATTGAAAATGATTTGGAAGGAATCAGTGTAAAAAACCAAATAATAAAATCCGGGAAATAGACCAAATTACAAAAAATTCGACAAAATGGCTGGTAGGTCATTCGCAACGATTATGACTTGACCCAATTTCTTCGACTGATAAGGAGAAAGAAATTGAAGGTAAGTCAAACGCGATGAGTTCCAGATTTGCATGAGCGAAAGCGAATTAGCAAAATACGCGACCGAAGGGAGCAAATATTTTGGTGAATGAGACTGCGCTTCTCGAAATACGCGACGCAAGGAGCAAATATTTTGGTGGATGGAACTGCGTATATAACAGTAAATTTAATGTATGAATCAGCAAAATATGGTTATTCTACATGAAAAGAGGAGGTATTTTTATGAAGAAAATTATAACCATATTTTTTTTATGCACCATTATACTAAATATTATGGTTGTTCCCGCATACGGAATTGAACCGGAAAGCCTTGAATCCCGCTCTGCAATTTTAATTAATGCAGATGACGGAACAGTATTGTTTGAAAAAAGTGCCAATGACAAAATGCAGCCTGCAAGCATTACAAAAATTATGCTTTTGGTATTGATTTCCGAAAGAATGGAAGATGGTCAGATAACATTGGATCAGGAGCTTACAGTTTCTGAAAATGCGGCGGGAATGGGAGGAAGCCAAATTTATCTTGAAGCATATGAAACACAGACAGTGGAAAATATGCTAAAAGCAATATCCATGCGCTCGGCAAATGACGCATCCGTTGCCATGGCTGAATTTATGTATGGCTCTGTAGAAAGCTGTGTTAAGGCAATGAACGACAGAGCAAAGGAATTAGGCATGAATGACACAACATTTACTAATGTTACAGGTCTTCCCGACCCCAATCACTTGACGACAGCAAAGGATATTTCAAAAATGACCCAAGAGCTATTAAAATACAATCATGTAAATGAATATATGCTTACATGGATGGATTCCGTATTTGTTGGCAAAGAAAAGGATTCGGAGCAAGTCTTGGTAAATACAAACAGACTTATAAATAATTATGACGGGCTTTTGGGAGGCAAAACAGGTTATACTACGGAAGCTAAATATTGCTTATCGGCAGCCGCCAAAAGAAATGATACAACATTGATTGCTGTGGTTCTTGGATGTGACAACACAAAAATTCGTTTCAATGAAGTTCAGAAGCTATTAAATGAAGGGTTTGCCAACTATAAGAATATAATTTTCCACAAAAAAGGAGATACAATTACAACAGCACCCGTCTATTGCGGAAAAGAAGATGCAATTAACGTAGTTTCAAAGGAAAATATCTACTATTTTACAGAAAGTAATTGCAAGGTTGAAGATTT
>DAIMMU010000092.1:0-9986 GCA_036720515.1 Sedimentibacter sp. | reverse complement strand
CAATATCTATTGCATTGAATGAAGTAACGGATGCAATAATAATATTATTGGTTGTTTTATTGAATGCAGTGATAGGTATGGTTCAGGAATCAAAGGCAGAGGCTGCACTTGAAGCTTTAAAGAACCTTTCGAGCCCCTTTGCAATGGTAAGACGGGACGGCAGAATAATGGAAATACCCGCACAGGAACTTGTAACAGGAGATATAGTAATACTTGAAGCAGGACGAATTATTCCGGCAGACTTAAGGCTTATCCAATCAGTTAATTTAAAAATTGAAGAATCTGCCTTAACAGGAGAATCCGTACCGGTTGACAAGGTTGCAGAACATGTTGCCGACGAAAAGGTAGGAATCGGAGATCAAATAAACATGGCTTTTTCTTCAACAAGTGTTTCATACGGCCGTGGCGAAGGTGTTGTAGTTTATACGGGAATGAATACCGAAATAGGCAAAATCGCCGCAATGATAAACGAAAGCACCGAAGAATTGACTCCCCTTCAAAAAAGACTCAACGATCTTGGAAAGGTTCTTGGTATAGTTGCTGTTGTGATAGTTGTGGCTATGTTTGGTATTGCTGTTTTACAGGGTAGAGACATAATTGAAATGTTTATCACTGCAATTGCATTGGCTGTTGCCGCCGTACCCGAAGGTTTAACGGCTGTTGTAACAATAGTTCTGGCACTTGGTGTAACCAGAATGGTCAAGGTAAACACAATAGTACGTAAGCTTCCCGCAGTCGAAACTTTAGGAGCCGTAAGTATTGTATGTTCCGATAAGACCGGTACGCTCACACAGAATAAAATGACCGTTACAAAAGTTTATTTGAATGGTGAAATAAAAAATGTAGATGATTTATCCTATGAAAAAAACGAATTGTTTTTAAACGGATTTGTACTTTGCAATGATGCATCCACAGCCAACAATACAAGAATCGGCGATCCCACGGAATTAGCTCTTTTGGATATGGGAACAAATATAAATGTGATTAGGGAAGAATTGGAAGAAACAAATCCAAGAATCAATGAACAATCCTTCGATTCAGCAAGGAAATTAATGACTACCGTACATAAGGACACCAAAGGCAAGGTTATGAGCTACACCAAGGGTGCCATGGATATTCTTTTGGACAGGTGCAAAAAAATATACTTAAACGGCGAAATAATAGATATAAACAAGCAGCACATCGAAGATATAAACAAGGCTGCAACAGAAATGGCAAAGGGAGCTTTAAGAGTATTGGCTCTCGGAATTAAAGAAGATGATGATTCTGCAAGTGAAGAAAATCTTACATTTGTAGGTTTGGTAGGTATGATAGACCCGCCCCGCCCCGAAGCGAAGGCTTCCGTAAAAACCCTAAAAAATGCCGGAATCAAAACAATTATGATAACGGGAGACCACAAGGATACAGCATTGGCAATTGCCAAGGAGCTTGGTATTGCCGAAGATGAAAACCAATGTATAACAGGCGGCGAATTAAATGAATTAACCCAGGAAGATTTAAATAAGAAAGTTGAAAATATTCGTGTTTTTGCAAGGGTTTCTCCCGAACATAAGGTAATGATAGTAAAGGCCTTCAAGTTTAACGGAAGCATTGTTTCAATGACAGGTGACGGCGTTAACGACGCTCCTTCATTAAAAGCGGCAGATATTGGGGTTGCCATGGGCATTACCGGTACTGACGTTGCCAAGGGTGCATCGGACATGGTTCTTACGGATGACAACTTTGCTACAATTGAAAAGGCAGTTGCCGAAGGAAGAGGAATTTATAAAAATATTCAGAAAACAGTATTATTTTTGTTATCTTCAAACTTTGGAGAAGTTATCTCCATGTTTTCGGCTATTGCGGCAGGTCTTGCTGCTCCCTTGCAGTCCATACACATTCTATGGATTAACCTCATAACCGACTCGCTTCCTGCTTTAGCCCTTGGTGTTGACCCCAAGGACAGTGAGATTATGAATGAAAAGCCAAGGGATTCCATGGAAAGTTTATTCGCTCACGGCGGTTTGGCATTTACCATATATAACGGAGCAATGATTGCGGCATTAACATTGGGAGCCTTTTTATGGTCACCCATTATGCACCTGAATGAGGCAGGCATGGCGGTAACATTAGACAATATAAGATATATGCTTGAACAGATAATTATGGTAAACGGAGCTGAATACAGCATTATCAAACACGCTCAGACCTATGCATTTACAACACTTGGTATTTCTCAGCTCTTCCATGCGATAGGTATGAGAAATTATGACAAATCATTATTCCAAATGAGTCATATAGATAATCTTGCAATGATTGGTGCATTTGCGGCAGGCTTATTGATGCAGGTACTCGTAACGGAAATTCCTTTCCTTACCGAAGTATTTGAAACAAGTCAGCTGTCATTAAAAGAATGGATAAATTTGATACTGTTATCGGCGATTCCTTTGGTTTCTCACGAAATAATAGTGATTGGCAAGAAGTTGATGAAAAAATAACGAATCTTTACAATCTTTACAATCAATCCATCAAACATGGTGGCGCACCCTAAAAAAATCACCAAATATAAATTTGGTGATTTTTTCTTGCAGCCTAATCTATTATACATGTAAAATCCCCCTTATAAAAAAAAGAGCTGCTGTGCTCTTTTTTATTTGTCCTCTTCTTTATCATCAACAGTTTCTTCAGCTTCCGCTTTAACCGGCTTATCTTTGCCCTTCTTAGACACACTTCCGACAGCCCATTTGGAAAACTCGATTCTTTGTTTTCCGAATGCTATTTCCAAGGTTACAATTTCATCATTTACTTTAACAACTTTACCATGTATGCCGCCAATAGTAATTACTTCATCCCCTATTGACAGGCTTTCTCTCATTGACTTGATTTCTTTGTCTTTCTTTTTCTGTGGTCTTATCATTGTGAAATACATTATTCCAAAGAAAATGACCAACATTATAATACCGCTATATTCCTGTGGCATGCTTCCTCCTATGTGTTTATTTAATATCCGTAATTTTCATAAAATTCCTTTTTGAATTTTATGAAATTATCTTCCATTATACTCATTCTAATACTTTTCATTAGATTAATCAAGAAAAATAAATTATGTATTGATGCAAGCCTTGCTCCCAATATTTCTTTTTCACCGAATAAATGTCTTATATAAGCTCTTGAATAATTTTTGCAGGTATAGCAGCCGCAATTTTCGTCGATTGGGCTAAAATCATTTTTATACCTTGCATTCTTGATAGTCAGCTGTCCCTTTCCGGTTAAAAATGCTCCGTGTCTTGCCATTCTTGTGGGCAGCACGCAGTCTGCCATATCTATTCCTCTTTCAACAGCTTCAAATAAATAATCCGGACTTCCCACACCCATTAAATATCTTGGCTTATCCTTCGGAAGCAATTCTACGGTGTAGTCCATAACCCCGCACATTAAATCTTTAGGCTCACCCACGCTTAAGCCTCCTATCGCATACCCCGGAAAATCAATATCTGTAATTTGCTTTGCACTTTCGATTCTTAAATCCTCGTACATGCCTCCCTGAACAATTCCGAACAAAGCTTGATTTTCGGTATTTTTATGATATTCCTTACACCTTTTTGCCCATCTGGTCGTTCTCTCCATAGATTTTTTAACGTATTCATAAGTTGCCGGATAAGGCGCACACTCATCAAACGCCATCATTATGTCAGAACCTAAACAATTTTGTATTTCCATGGATTTTTCGGGGCTGATAAAATGCTTTGAACCGTCTATGTGGGAGCGAAACTCCACACCTTCTTCTTTTATTTTTCTCAAATCGCCAAGGCTGAAAACCTGAAATCCGCCGCTGTCCGTTAAAATCGGTCTGTCCCAGTTCATAAATTTGTGCAGGCCGCCGGCTTCCTTTATTAACTCATGTCCCGGTCTTAAATAAAGATGATACGTATTTCCTAAAATTATACGGGCATCTAAATCCTTCATTTCTTCAGGTGTCATAGCCTTAACCGTTGCCTTTGTTCCTACAGGCATAAAAACCGGTGTATCTATGTCACCGTGGGGAGTATGGATTTTTCCTAATCTTGCCTTGCATTCCTTAGATTCTTTTATTAACTCAAATTTAAACATATTTCACCTACTTTATAAACATTGCATCTCCAAAGCTGAAAAATCTGTATTCTCTTTCTACAGCCTCACGATATGCTTTCATAATATTTTCTTTTCCTGCCAATGCACTTACTAACATAATCAAGGTTGATTCGGGGAGATGGAAATTTGTTATCAAGGAATCCACCGCTTTATATTTATAGCCCGGGTATATGAAAATATTTGTCCATCCTTTTTGGGCTTTCACGTTTCCTTCATCATCGGCGATTGTTTCCAATGTCCTGACACTTGTAGTTCCCACAGAAATAACCTTGTGCCCTGTTTGTTTGGCAATATTTATTTTATTTGCTTCACTGTCATTGAGCTCATAATATTCAGAGTGCATTATATGCCCATCTATATATTCAGACTTAACAGGTCTGAATGTTCCAAGTCCTACGTGCAAAGTAAGTTTGGCTATATTAACATTCTTTTTTTCTATGTCCGCAAGCAGCTTGTCGTTAAAGTGAAGACCTGCCGTCGGAGCAGCTGCAGAGCCTAAATGTTTTGCATAAATTGTCTGATATCTGTCCTTATCCTCCAATTTCTCGTGTATGTACGGGGGCAGCGGCATCTCGCCTAATTTATCCAATATTTCTTCAAATATGCCCTCATATTGAAATTCAATAATTCTATTGCCTTCTTCAAGAATATCAACAATTTTCCCTGTAAGAAAATTCTCTTCAAAAACAATTTCCGCACCTAACCTTGCTTTTTTCCCCGGCTTCACCAATGTTTCCCATCTGCTGTCGTCTATTCTTTTAAGCAAAAGAAATTCAATTACAGCTTTGGTATCCTTTCGTGTTCCGAATAATCTTGCGGGGAGAACCTTAGTATCATTAATAACTAAGCAGTCTCCTTCATTTAAATAATCAATTATGTCATAAAAATACTTATGTGAGATTTCTCCTGTTTTTTTATCTAAAACCAAAAGCCTTGAATGGTCTCTTTCCTTAATAGGAGTTTGAGCTATGAGCCTTTCCGGCAAATCGTAATAAAAATCGCTTGTTTTAAAGTTTGTCATTTAATTGTTACTCCGGTATAATAATGTTGTAATATTTCATCATAGGTATAGCCTTCTTCAGCCATTTGTTTAGCTCCGTACTGACTCATGCCTATCCCGTGTCCCCAGCCTCTTCCTTCAAAATTATATTGCTTCGAATCAGTATCTACTACGGATACACCTTTTGAGCTTATGAAGGATAATTTTTCCCGGCTTATTTTTTGGGTTCCATCATCGGTAATGGCATATTTGCCTATAATACTTCCCATTTCAGGCTTCATTTCATTGCCTGTTTCTTCTTCTGTTTCTTCTATTTCTTCTTCTGTTATTAAATCAATAATTCCGCCTCTTGAAGGAATTTCTGTTTCCCAGCTTTCAATTGCCGGAAAGTATTCGGTTATGAAATAAAATGAATTTCCGTTTTCTATTGAAAACCAAGAGCTTTTCAATCCCAAAAGAATCCTTGCGTTTTCTTTCTTATATGAAACTTCCCCTGCATCAGTCAAAAATATACATTCCAGCACCCTGTTATTTTCAGAAACCTTCTTTATTTGAATTCCGTACAATTCGTCCACATCATTGCCGTCAAGATTTAAAATTCTTATTATATCTTCCTTGTAGTATGTTGTTTGCCAACTGGTATGAGGTGAATCCGAATTATCCGAAAATTCGTCATTTACGCCTCTAAGGTATGGCAAATTCTCATACCAGACATTTTCCGAATCTTCCGTCGAGCCTCCGCTGGTTGAATGATAAAATGCCTGAATCAATTCATTGTCATAATAAATCATTTCACCCTTAGTTTCATTGACTGCCCTGTTGGTGGATTCTTTTTCATAATCATATCCCATGTAAACCTGACTGTTTTGATTGTCTTCCATATCGTAATCCTGTCTTGGCTTAATGCTGTAAACAGCATATGTTCTTGCAGCCAAAGCTTGGGCTTTAAGTGCCTCCATTCCCCAGGAAGCGGAAATTTCATTGGGAACAACTCCGTACAAGTAATTTTCAAGCTCCACATGGTTTATTGTCAGAAGCTTAAAATCCTCAGCAATTTTTAATGTTATTTTTCCTCTGTAAGCCCTGTTGTCAACCTTAAGCATTTCATAATCTTCATTTTCGTTGTATGAGGAAAAATAAACAGGCATGTCCTTTTTATACATAAAAACAGGTTTATTTTTGTTATATGCTACTATATTTTCTTTGTTGCCGTTGATTGATTCCGCAGTATAGCCTTCATCGATTAGTTCATCGGCTAATTTTTCCGATGATCTTTTATCGGTAAAGTTTCCGCCGCAAACAGTATATCCCTTTTCAATCAGATATGGATAAAACTCACTGTCAAACTCTTCTTTTAATTCTTCTGCTTTCACATATGCTTCTTTATAGGAAGGATAAATTTCATCCCGCAATACCGCATGATAAGGACCGTGGATACCTTGGCTGCTATCCGTAATATAATAATTTGCCGTATAATATGTATCAATTCTTAAATTAAGATTATCATCAAGGCTGAACATTTCATTTTCTTCGTCATATAAAGTTATTCCGTCATATCCTTCAAATGATGTTTGTTCGTTAAATAATCTGGGATATCTGATTCTTACCCTCACGTAAATGTCATCCTGTTTTTTCCCATAAGCCGTGGCAGGAAATAAAAAGGTCAACATAATGGTTATAGTAAATAATTTAATCAAATTCTTTTTCATAGTTATCCTCTAACATATTTATTTGATCTTCTTTTTTTCTTATTTTTTTAACATGCTTGTAACCTAATTCCGAAACAACCCTTCCCCTTGGTGTGCGGTTTAAATATCCTATCTGAAGAAGATAAGGCTCATAAACATCTTCTATTGTTCCTTTTTCTTCGCCAATGGAAGCTGCAAGGGTGTCAAGTCCCACGGGACCTCCTTTGTAAAAATCAATAATAGTGTTTAAAATACGTCTGTCTAATTTATCCAATCCTATTTCATCAATTTCAAGCATTTTAAGAGCCTTATCCGCAGTTTGCGCATCTATAATCCCTTTGCATTTAACTATTGCGTAATCCCTTACTCTTTTTAAAAGCCTGTTCGCAATTCGCGGAGTTCCTCTTGAACGTTTTGCAATTTCATCCGCTCCCTTTTCATCAATTTGAATATCAATAATTCCTGCCGAGCGAAGAACTATTTCCTTTAAATCCACCGGCTCATAAAAATCCAAATTGCACATGACGCCAAATCTGTCCCTCAAGGGCGATGCAAGCATACCTGAGCGGGTGGTTGCCCCAATCAATGTGAATTTAGGCAGATCAAGCCTTATGGATCTTGCGGAAGGTCCTTTTCCGATTATAATATCCAGAGCAAAATCTTCCAAAGCAGGATACATAATTTCTTCCACTGTTTTATTGAGCCTGTGAATTTCATCAATAAACAAAACATCATTTTCATTTAAATTTGTAAGTATTGCAGCCAAATCCCCAGCTCTCTCGATTGCCGGTCCGGAAGTAACTCTTATGTTCACCCCAAGCTCATTTGAAATTATATTTGCCAATGTTGTTTTACCAAGTCCCGGCGGTCCTGAAAGCAATACGTGATCAAGAGGCTGATTCCTCATTTTGGCGGATTCAATAAATATATTCAATACTTCCTTAACTTTATTCTGCCCTATATATTGAGAAAGCTTCTGAGGTCTTAAGCTAAGCTCCAATTCCTCTTCAACCGAATTGAATGTGCCGGCAACTATTTCATTTTCTCTTTCAAACATATTATCCCTGCCTGTTCATATTTTTTAGCGCTTCCTTAATTATGTCATTTTCGGATTTTCCCGATAAATTCATATTATCCAATGTCTTTTTCACCTCAATTGAGCTGAATCCCAAAGCTGTTAAAGCCTCGGAAACATCGTACATTTCATTGCTTATTTTGGATATTTTTTCTCCCTGAAGCACCTCTATTGTCCCTACCTTGTCCTTAAGCTCAAGTATTATTTTACTTGCCGTCTTTTTACCTATTCCCGGAACCTTGGACAATCTTACGGCATCTTCTTTTAAAATTATTTCCTTTACGGTATTGGGTTCATAGGTTGACAATACCGCAAGACCTGCCTTTGGTCCTATTCCGTTAACTGAAATTAATTTTTTAAACAACTCAATTTCGTCAGAAGTCAAAAATCCGTACAATGCCATAATATCTTCCCTGATATGCATGTATGTAAGCATAACCGCCTTTTCCTTTTCACTGATTTTATTTAAAGTAGAAAAAGAAGTATTTATGTAATATCCTATATTGTTATTGTCCAAAATTAAGTAATCGATACCCTTTTTAACAACTTCGCCCTTTATATAGCTAATCATATAATCTCCTATGGATTAATATTTTTTGATTTTAAAATTATCCGCAAACTTAAGTGAATGGGCATGACAGATTGCTGCCGCCAAACCGTCGGCAACATCATCAGGCTTTGGAATTTCTTTTAATTTCAATATTATTCTTACCATTTCCTGTATCTGTCTTTTTTCAGCCCTTCCATACCCGACTATTCCCTGCTTTATTTGAAGAGGTGTATATTCGTAAAGAGGTACATTTTTGTTTTCTGCCGCCAAAAGATGTACTCCTCTTGCCTGTGCAATTGCCATTGCCGTCTTTACATTTTTATTATAGAACAATTCCTCGATAGCAACGGCTTCAGGCTTGTACGTATCAATAATAGATATGTAGCTGTCATATATAAGCTTGAGCCTTTTGGGAAACTCCTCGCAGCTATCTGTTAATACAGCACCATATTCTATTACTTCAAATTTATTTCCTGCATAATTTAATATTCCGTAGCCTGAAATTGCCAGCCCAGGATCTATTCCAAGTATTAACATAATGAGTCCTTTCAGTTATTATTTAAGATTATAGCATACATTTGTTCTGATTTAAAGAACTTTTACTTCTTTGAAAATATTATCTGGCAAAATAAACATCTGTACATAAATAAAAAATCCCCTTTGCCAAAAGAGGATACATTTATCAGAAAAATATTATGTCTCACAATTTTAATAGCAGATTTTAAAAAATATTGGTTATATCGCCATGCAGTGATTTATTCTCATTGTTCGGAAATAACTCCTCTTACAATCAACCGGTCTGTATAGGTAATTACAGGTGTACATGTAATCATGGTCAGCATTATTTCTTCCGTATCTTCCAAAACCCATACTTCCTCAGGACTCACCACAAAGGATTCCGTAATTGTATAAGTGTATGTTTCCAAATCTTTTTTAATTACAACCTCATCACCGGGCTTTAATTCATCAATTCTTCTGAAATAATGGCCATATACGTAATTTCTATGACCTAAGAGAACATAGTTTCCTTTTTCGCCGGGATTCCCGGTACCCGGATAATGCCCCACCGTATACTTCAACGCTGTGTCATCGGTTCCTTCAAGAATTGCGGCTTTTACGCCTAATTTCGGGATTTCAATAATCCCGCTTATTTCTTTTCCTTGAAGATATTTTTCTACGGGATTTTCATCAGGTTCCTTTGGTGTTTCAGGTTCTTCAGCCCGTTCTTCTTCATGCTCCCGGCTTGCCGCTGCAGACTCCTCTGAAGGCGATTCCGGCGGAGGCACAACGCCTTCAATATTATCATCAAAATTCAGCCGGCTTATATATTTGTAATATTCATCCACTAACTTATTTTGATAGTATGTAGTGCTTATCTTTTGATACAGTGCGATTGCTATAATTATTATTCCGGAAATTATAAGCACATACGGTATAACTTTTTTTATATTTCTGTTCTTCATTTAATTCACCTTTTATAAATATCTCAATTTTAATTCTATATGACTTGAAAAACTTAGTCAACTTATTTTCATAAACAACAAACTGCCAATCAATAAAATA
>DAIMMU010000091.1:0-10020 GCA_036720515.1 Sedimentibacter sp. | reverse complement strand
CTTGATGGGGACACCTGCAAATCAAATATTTTTTGGGGGGATATATTTTGAATAAGTATTCCCATACTATTTTTTAATTTTTATCTTATCGATAGGTAGTATGGCAGGACCTTCTAAAATATTTCCTTTTATATCGAATCTGGAGCCGTGACAGGGACAATCCCATGTTTTTTCCGCCTCATTAAACGAAAGTGCACATTTTAAATGAGAACATACCGGATTAATGCAGTAGTATTCTCCTGCTTCGTTTTTATACACACCAACCTTTTTTCCGTCGTAGTTAACTATTTTTCCTTCTCCGGGTTTAATATCCGAAAATTCTTCCAGGTCTGATGTTAATCTGTTTAAAAATCCTAAAGCAATGCTCTTCACGGAAGATACGAATTCTTTTGATGATTGAACCGGTGTAAATCTTGAAGGGTTAAATACACCTGAATAGTCATCCTCTATGCAAAGCACTTTATTTCTTAAAATTAAAGCAGCTGCAGCTGAGTGTGACATACCCCATTTTTTAAATCCTGTGGCTACATATAGGTTTTCTATACTGTCTGTATATCTGCCTATATATGGTACTTTGTCGTAGGTCATACAGTCCTGTGTAGACCATTTTGACACTATTTCTGCATTTTTAAAATTACTGTTTAGAAATCTTTTCAGCTCATTGTAGGATTCAGTTTCATCATCCTTTTCACCTGCACGATGTTTGCCTCCTGCAAGAATCAGTAAATTTTCATCACCAAAAAAATGATATCTCATAGAATAAATGGGATCATTAATGTTAATATACATACCTTCAAAAGGTTCTTCATTGGTTCTTGCGGCTATAACGTATGCCTTTTCCTGATAAAGTCTTAAGAAATAAAGACCAAAGCTGTTATCGAAAGGGTAATGGGATGCAACTATAACCTTGTCTGCATGTATTGTTCCCTTTTTGGTATCAACATCTATATGCTCATCGTGAGGTCTGATATCCAAGGCTCTTACATTTTCGTATATTTTACAATTGCTTTCTTTTAATATATTGTAAAGGCTGTATAAATATTTTAAAGGGTTGAATTGTCCTTGATTTCTTATTCCTATTGCTCCATATGCTTTATTAGGAAGAGGAACCGTATCCGAGTAAAATCCGTCTATCCCTAATGCTTCATATGCTTTTAATTCTTTTTTTAAGCTTTCGATTTCATCCATGGAAGAAGCATATACATATGCCGTTTGCTCCTTGTAATCACACTGAATACTGTTTTCTTCAATAATTTTCCTTATTAATTTTATTCCCTCTTCATTTGCTTTTAAATACTGTTTTGCTTCTTCCATACTGAAGCTGTTTATTAAATTGTCATAAATTAAGTCGTGCTGAACAGTGATTTTAGCCGTAGTGTAACCGGTAGTGCCGTACCCCGTCCTTGTTGCTTCGATAATTCCTATGCTCAGACCGCAGTCCTTCAATAAATATGCGGTTGTTAGCCCCGTAATTCCCGCACCTATTATTAAAATATCAAATTTGTTATCATTTAAATCAATATTTTCACATGCAGTATTTTTTATGCTTTCCGCTGTATCATGCCAGTATGAATGTCTTGGATATTCCATAATTACTCCTTCCACATTATATCATTCAACAATTTTTTGTGTTCACCTTATTATTTCATAATTATTTTAATTTATTCAGAGAGATTGTGACAAAACTCATGCAATTTATTCCTTGACTTTGTTCATAATTTCATATATCATAATACAGAATAAAAATAATAATAAAACAGTGATTGGAACAGTAATTGCAGTGGGATTCAAAGAGATATAATCATATGGTGAGAGATTATAAGTCCGAATGCAACGAAGATCATCCAGGAGTTTAATTTCTGAAACGGTTTAGTAAGAAATTACGTATAAATGCGTTAAATTTTTGAGAGACATATTTAGTATATTTATATGTAATTTGGGTGGTACCGCGGATTTCGTCCCATGTCGTCAGACATGGGACTTTCTATTTCCCTGCGAACCCTTTTGAATCGTAGAAAAAAATATTATAGGAGGAAAAAATGAAGCAATTTAAAGATATTTCAAAGGCTGATTATAAACAAAACGAGCAAGAAATATCCAGGTACTGGGATGAAATAAACTTGCTGAAACTAAGTGTCGAAACAAGAAAAGATAAAGAGCCCTTTATATTTTATGAAGGACCTCCCACAGCTAACGGAAAACCCGGAATTCACCATGTAATAGCAAGAACATTAAAGGATTCCGTGTGCAGGTTTAAAACAATGGAAGGATACAAGGTTAACAGAAAAGCAGGCTGGGATACTCATGGTCTGCCTGTTGAAATTGAAGTCGAAAAACAATTGGGATTAAAAGATAAAACCGACATCGAGCAATACGGTATCGATAAATTTAATGAGAAATGCCGTCATTCGGTATTTACCTATGAAGCCCAGTGGCGTGAAATGACAGAAAGAATGGCATATCTAATAGATATGGATGACCCCTATGTAACCTTGGAAAATGATTATATTGAAACTGAGTGGTGGATACTTGACAATATGTTCAAGGATGGAATGATGTATGAAGGACATAAAATTCTGCCATACTGTCCAAGATGCGGAACAGGTCTTGCATCTCACGAAGTAGCTCAAGGCTATGAAGAAATAAAAACAGTGACAGCATATGCAAAGTTCAAAAAGAAAGATGAAGATGCATACTTCGTAGCATGGACAACAACACCGTGGACATTATTATCCAATGTTACCTTGACAGTACACCCCGATATTGATTATGTAAAAATAAGAACAAAGGATAAGGAAGATGTAAAAGGCGAGGTTTACATTCTTGCAAAAGCCTTGGCAGGCAATGTTATAAACGAGGAGTACGAAGTTTTAGAGGAAATGAAGGGCAAGGACTTAGAGAACATTGAATATGAACAGCTCATGCCTTTTGTTGAAGTTCCTTCCGGAAAGAAAGCATTCTATGTAACTCTCGCCGACTATGTAACAATTGAAGACGGTACGGGAATAGTTCATACTGCTCCCGCATTTGGTGAGGATGACTACAATACCGGTAAAAAATATAACCTGCCCGTATTAAATCCGGTTGATGACACGGGAAGATTCAGAGGAACACCATGGTCGGAAATGTTTGTAATGGACGCCGATCAGCCAATATTAAGATGGCTGAAGGAAAACAACAAGCTCTACAAGAAGGAGCCTGTTCTTCACAACTATCCTCACTGCTGGAGATGCCATACACCTCTGTTGTACTATGCAAGACCAAGCTGGTACATTGAAATGACGAAATTAAAGGATATATTGATAGATAATAACAACAGTGTTGAATGGTACCCGGAATTTGTGGGTGAAAAGCGTTTTGGAAACTGGCTGGAGAATTTAAATGACTGGGCTATTTCAAGAAGCCGTTATTGGGGTACTCCGCTTCCTCTTTGGAGATGTGAGTGCGGTCATGTGGAAAGTATAGGCTCAAGAAAAGAATTAGTCGAAAGAGCAGTTGAAGACATAGATGAATCAATTGAGCTTCACAGACCATATGTTGATGATGTTCACATTGTCTGCCCTGAATGCGGCAAGCATATGACAAGAGTTAAGGATGTTATCGACTGCTGGTTTGACTCCGGCGCAATGCCTTATGCACAATGGCATTATCCTTTTGAAAATAAAGAAAGATTCGATGACTTATTTCCTGCAGACTTTATCTGCGAAGGAATTGACCAAACCAGAGGATGGTTTTATTCGTTAATAGCTATTTCAACATATGTCAGGAGAAAATCTCCGTACAAGAGAGTGCTGGTTAATGACCTGATTCTTGATAAATACGGCAAGAAAATGTCCAAATCAAGAGGTAACACTGTTAACCCATTTGATATGTTCGATAAATACAGTGCAGACGCATTAAGGTGGTATTTGCTTTATGTATCGCCGGCATGGTCTCCGACTCGTTTCGACGAAGATGGATTAAAAGAAGTATTAAGCAAGTATTTCGGAACAATTAAAAATGTTTATACATTCTTTGCATTGTATGCAAATACCGATTCAATAGATCCGAGTGAATTTTTTGTTGAATATGAAAACAGACCTGAGCTTGACAGATGGATTATCTCAAAATTCAATAATTTAGTTAAGTATGTAAGAGAAAGCATGAACGTTTATGACCATAACAAGTCTGTAAGAGCAATTCAGAATTTTGTTAACGAAGATTTGTCCAACTGGTACATCAGACGTTCCAGAAGAAGATTCTGGGCAACGGAGCTTACAGAAGATAAAAAGGCCGTTTACAATACAACATATGAAATATTGGTTGGGATTTCTCAATTGACAGCTCCCTTTGCTCCATTCTTGGCAGAGGAAATCTACAGGAACTTAACAGGAAATATATCGGTGCACCTAAGCTATTATCCTGAGGTTAATGAAAAATTAATCGATGAAAATGTAGAAAAGAGAATGGACCTTGTTAAGGATCTTGTCAAGCTTGGAAGGGCTTCAAGGGAAAATGCTAAAATTAAGGTTAGGCAGCCAATTCAAAAAATTCACATTGACGGCAAGTACCAGGAATTAATTGAAGACTTGGTTCCGTTAATCATGGAAGAATTAAATGTTAAGAAAGTTGTGTTCGAGCATGATTTAAATGAATTTATGGATTTCTCCCTGAAACCGAACTTTAAGGTTGCAGGACCCATGCTTGGAAGCAATGTAAAAACTTTTGCAAATGTTCTTGCAAAAGCAGATGCATTATCGATTATAACAAAGGTTCAGTCAGGCGAAAAATATGAGTTGGATATAAATGGTCAAGTCATTGAGCTTGATGACCAATTGCTTGATATTAGAATTTCTGCAAAGGAAGGCTATGATGTTTCCACAGGATTCAATTTATTTACAATAATTGATACTAATCTGACAGAGGAATTGATAAATGAAGGATATGCCCGTGAATTCATATCAAAGGTACAGCAAATGAGAAAGAACAACGGATATGAAATGATGGACAGGATAAAAATATTTTATGAAAGCTCAACTGAAATTGATAGGGCTGTAAAGGAATATGAAGATTTTATCAAGAAGGAAACATTGGCAGATATAATAATTGTATCTGATGATGAAAACATGGAAGTTCAAAACTTAAACGGAATAGATACGGGAATGAAATTAGAAAAAATAAATAATTAAAGTCTATAAATAGCGGTATGAATAGTCCATACCGAATGGGGGCATACCTCTATAGAGGAATGTCCCCATATTAATGATATTCTCTGCGAGCAAGAGGAATGTCCTCAAATTAGGGATATTCTTTGTGCTATAGGAATGTCCCTGATTATTTGTCAAAAGTTGTTAAGAATAAAAATTATTGTTATATTGTTAATTTTAAAGTATAATGTATAAAATGGCATAAGAATTAAAACCGGAGGGTAGTGCAATGAAAAAAACTTTGTTAATACTGGGAGTTTTGGTTTTTATATTTCTAATTGCAACAATCTACCTTACCCCTCAGGAAGTACCTATGATTAATATTGATGAAAGTATAAAGATGTATATAGTTGCGGACCCTCATTTAATGTCTGAAAAAATGACTGAGGACAGTGAAACATTCAATAATTATTTGAATACTGTCGACAGAATGATGAAGTATACCGGCTTTTTCCTTGATGTTGTTGAAGATGATGTTAGAAAGAACCGTCCTAATATTGTTGTATATCCGGGAGATTTAACGAATAACGGTTCTATGGTTAACCACAGGGAATTTGAAAAACATTTAAAAGGAATAAAATCAACAGGTGCAAAGGTTTATGTGGTTCCCGGAAATCATGATATTAATAATAAGAAGGCACTTTACTTCAAGGATGATAAAATACATAATACCGAGAGTATAACTCGTGACGAGTTTACTAAAATTTATGGCAACTACGGATATGATGATGCCATATTAAAAGATGCAAACACACTTAGCTACTTAGTCAAGCCATACCAAAATTTGTGGCTGCTAATGCTTGATACCACAAAGGAATACCCGGAACCGGGCGGTTATTTAAACAGAGATACACTAAACTGGATTGTGACCTGTTCGGATATGGCGAAGGAGGAAAATGCTGAAATCATAGTTGTAATGCACCACAACCTGCTTGATCACAGTGAAATTATATGGGAAGACTATACATTGGATAACAACACAAGCGTAATTAATACACTGCATGAATGCGACATACAGGTGGTATTATCGGGGCATATACACATTCAGGACATTAAATCACATACCTCCGTAACAACAGGCAGCACTTTATATGATATTGCTACAAGCAGCTTGCCGGTATTTGCTCATCAGTATGGGCAGCTGATATACTCGCCCTCAAGAGGATATGATTATGAAACAATAAAGCTGAATGTGGAAGAGTATGCATTGGAAAATAAAATTGAGGATGAGAATTTACTCTCATTTAATGAATATTCCGAGAAATTTTTCATTGATAATTTATGCAGAAAACATAAAGAAAGCATTGAGCTGTTGGATATTTCTGAGGAACAGAAAGAGGAAGTATTTAAAACGGTAACCGAAATGAATAAAAAATACTTTTCAGGCTACAGAAACGAAGCATTGAATAAACTCATAGAGACCGAAGGGTATAAAATTGTTGAAGGTTTAGGTGAATGCTTCATACAAGAGTATATTATGGGAATGATAAAGGATCAAAATGCAGACAACAATAAAATTCATATTCCTATAAACAATTAAAAATGAATATTTTTTAATATTTCTTTAGTTAATTTGTAATCTATCTGACCCGGTGCGGATTGATATTTATATGAAGCATAGGTCATGCAGGAACCAAATAATTCACATGATATTCTTGATATGATTCCTAATGGTCCCATGGCAATAGCTATAAAGGGGCCTTTTTTTTCTTTCTTTAGCTTAAGCGAAGCGGAAAGAAGAGTGAGAACATCTTCTTCGGAATTTGGCATTACTGCAATTTTAGCTATATCTCCACATTCCGTCATTTTATTAATCCTGTTTATAATTTCTTCAATGGAAGGAGTTTTCAAAAAATCATGGTTTGACAATATAGTTGTAACCTGATTTTTTCCCGCTAAATCAATTGTATAATTTATTTCTTCAGGTTGAGAAAAAAACTCAATATCTATCATATCAACCAAATTGCTTTCAATAATACTATTGTTCAGCTTAAAATAATAGTCGGCAGTTATATCGGAAGCTCCTCCTTCTTTCTTTGTTCTTAATGTAAATATAAGAGGTTTATGATATAATCTTCTGATTTTTTCAAGTAAGCCTATAACCTTATATCGGTCATGTACGAATTCAAAATAATCAGCCCTAAGCTCAGCTAAATCAATGTCCGCATTATTTAGTTCATTAAAAGTATCAAGGATTTCACTTTCTGCAATGTAGGTTACCGGTACACAAATTTTAGGCAAATTACCATTGAAAACAATATTTTTGACCTGTATATTTTTCATCGGAGTTTCTCCTTCACCATATTATCTTTATTCATTATATAATAAATATAAAATAAAATAAATAGTATTTTATATAGAGGCAAGCAATGACAACAATGAAAACATTATCATAATTAATGTTGGAATTGCAATATTTTCAATTGACAATGCGCCGCTTATCATAATATAATAGTGTAAATTAGGCGAAATATATCAAATTGCTGATTCTAAATTTATATATTAAATTTAGTAATTATAAGAGCTGAAAGGTAGTGATGTTATGAAAGGTTTGGGAGTATCACCGGGTATAGGTATTGGTAAGGCTTTTATAATTGACAAAAGATCAATTAACATAATTAAAAATTATGTTAATGATGTCGAAGGAGAAATAGACAGGCTTAAGTCTGCCTTTGAAACAGCAAAAGAACAGCTTAATGAGTTATATAATAAATCAATTGACAAATTAGGCGAAAAAGAGGCACAAATTTTCAAATCTCATGAAATGATGCTGGAGGATGATACATTCATTTCTGAAGTAGAAAACAGAATCAAAGATGAAAAGATTAATGCCGAATTTGCACTGCATGAAACCTCCAATGTTTATATCGAAATGTTTCAGAAAATAGAAGATGAATATTTAAGGGAAAGAGCAGAAGATATCAGAGATGTAATGAACAGGGTAATAAGAATACTAATGGGTATTTTCAGTGTTGATTTTTCCGACTTAGATGAAAACTCAATTATCGTTGCCAAGGATTTGACTCCTTCCGATACTGCACAAATTGACAGAACAAAGGTAGTCGCCATGATTACGGAAGTGGGAGGCAAAACTTCCCATGCGGCAATAATTGCAAGAATAATGGGTATACCTACTGTGGTAGGGTTAAATGACATTACTGATAAAATAAAAGACGGCGATATGGTAATTTGTGACGGCAAGACAGGCAAGGTATTGATAAACCCCAATAAAAAGCAGCTGTTTTATTACAATAATAAAAAGAATATAGAAGATGAAATCAATAATGAATTGAGAAATCAGATTGGCTTACCATCAGTGACAAAGGATGGTTTTGCAGTATCATTATCGGCAAATATCGGAACTCCCAATGATGTGGATATGGCACTCCAAAATGATGCTGAAGGAATCGGGCTTTTCAGGAGTGAATTCATATTCATGAACAGAGAACGTCAGCCCACAGAAGATGAACAATTTGAGCAATATAAAGAAGTCCTTGTAAAGATGGGAGATAAACCTGTAATAATAAGGACATTGGATATCGGAGGGGATAAAAATGTTCCTTATATTGATATTCCAAAAGAAATGAATCCTTTCTTGGGTTACAGGGCTATAAGGCTGTGTCTTGGAAATGTTGAAGTCTTCAGAACCCAGCTGCGTGCGATACTGAGAGCCAGCGTTTACGGCAATGTTAAAATAATGCTTCCTATGATTTCCACCATGAAAGAATTAAAAGACTCAAAGAAAATTTTGCAGCAGGCAAAGGACGAACTGACCAAGGAAGGAATAAAATTCAAAGATGATATAGAAATAGGCATTATGATTGAAATTCCATCCGCTGCGATAATATCCGACCTTTTGGCAAAGGAGGTTGATTTTTTCAGTATCGGAACCAATGATTTAATTCAATATACAATGGCTGTTGACAGAATGAATTCTAAATTATCTCACTTATACAGCCAATACCATCCTGCTCTTTTAAGATTAATAAAGGGTATAATCGACAATGCACACAATGCGGGCATATGGGTTGGTATGTGCGGTGAAGCAGCAGGGGACCCGAAGCTTATACCTGTATTTGTTGGAATGGGATTAGATGAATTCAGCATGAATTCTCCCTCTATATTACGGTCAAGATATATAGTAAGAAATTTAAACAAAAAAGACATCGAATTAATTGCAAAAAGCACCTTAGATATGGAAAATGCATTAGAAGTAGAGGAGTATTTAAGCTGTGTATTTGCAGATGAAAATGAAAACTGCTTAAAAAGATGCAAAATCAGAGGAAAACAAGAATGAGAAAGAAAGTATCGATAGTGTTTCACAGCATTTGCGGCAACAATTATCTCATAGCAAAAGAGTTTTATAATGAGTTTGTAAATCATAATGCAGATGTGCAATTGTTAAGAGTAAATGATCCTAATTTCGAAGAATTAGCAAAGCAATTTACAATTGCAGGCCAATATAAAAACGATATATCAAATACTGAAGAAGCAAAGGCAGATAAACTGATTGACAGCGATATAATAATATTTGGTTCACCTACATATTTCGGCAATGTTTCGGGAGCTATGAAATCATTTATGGATTCATTCTCTCCTTATTGGCAGGATGCAAGGTTTTGGGGCAAGAAGATGTTTTCGTACACAACCTGTGCCAACGGTGAAGGCGGAGGGGACATGTGCCTGAACGCAATGACTGTTTTCGGACAGCATATGGGGATGATTGCAGTGCCTGTACCGGGAGACTTAGTATCCGATGAGAGCTTTCCGGCATATGGATTAATTCATTATGTGGGAGATTATTCAAATCTAAGACCAAGAGGGAAAATAATTC
>DAIMMU010000090.1:0-10044 GCA_036720515.1 Sedimentibacter sp. | reverse complement strand
GATTTTTCAATGTCCTTGTCACATGCTCCTGACCTAAGACATCATCAAATATTTTAGGACGAAATTTTCTGTATATTGCTTGATGAGACATATACACCACCTGACCTTAAGATAATTTTTTTAATTATAGCATAAAATATTTTTTTTAACAACCGTTCTTACATAATAATTAGAAAGGGGGCACGCCTTTATCAGGATGGTTTTTTTCAGATAAGATGAAGCCCCGTGATATGATTATATAACTAATTTGAATGCTTACAATGTTAAATTATCTTAACAATTATATGTCAGCAAGCCCTATAAAATGATCCTCAAATGTGATAAAATGCGAAAGGAGTACACATCTCTCGTAAGAGGAATGTTCGCCAAATCTGGGATAGTTTTTGAGAGGAATGTCCCCGTATTATTATCGAGGAGATAAGACATGGATATAAAACAAATAAGAGATATTACAATCATTGATTTTGATGAAAATAAATACTTAGGAATTGCCTGTGATTCCTGCGGAGGCATAGGATACAAGGAGCAGGATGTAGTCAAGGCACCCCCTAAGTTAGCGGCATACCAAACCGGAAAGGTTATTCTTGCGGAGCTGATGAGTATGGGGTTTACACCTTTTATTTTAGCGGACGGATTAGCTGTGGAAATGAATGATACAGGGAAACAGCTTATTGAGGGTTTTAATGAAGTGTTGAAAAAATTGCACTACAGTGTCCATTTAACAGGCAGTACGGAAGAAAATATAAGAACAGTGCAAACTGCCATGGGTGTAACAGGTATTGGTTTTTGCGACAAGGATAAATTAAAATTTAATAAAACCGAAAGCGGTGATATTTGTCTGTTGGCGGGACTGCCTATGGTTGGAAACGAAGTTTTAAATAATCCGGATAAAATATTGGACATAGATGATTTTGAAAAAATGTTTCTATGTGATTATATTAAAGAAATGCTTCCTGTCGGTTCAAGGGGCATTGAAGCCGAATTGAATGATCTGCTGAAATACAATGGGCTGGGCTTTATATATGAAAATAATATTTCAATAGATTTTAAAAAATCCGGAGGTCCTTCCTGCAGCTGTATCGTAACTTTAAATAGGAAAAATATAGAAAATATTCAAAGAATAATAAAAAAACCCATAAATATTATCGGCTTATTCATTTAGTTGTAATTCTCCCTCCTTTATCAACGATTGGTTGTTTCACGGTAACAGTCAGTATTGAATGAGCCGTTCTATATGAACAAAATAAAAAAAGCTGTTGACATATATAAATATATGTGTTATGGTGAACAGGTATTACAGATGTATTTATAGATATCACATGTTTTTAGAGATTATATAACTATTTGTGTATATAATTTGTAAAAATATGTGATCTTTTTTAACTTACATTGAGATATAAATAAAAATTAGGAGGTACCTCATGAATAAAGGTACAGTAAAATGGTTTAATGCAGAAAAAGGATTCGGATTTATTACAGCAGAGGGTGGAAATGATGTATTTGTTCACTTTTCATCTATCGAGGGAGACGGATTTAAATCCTTAGACGAGGGTCAGGCAGTTAGCTTTGATGTTACTCAAGGTAACAAAGGACCGCAGGCTTCTAACGTTAGAAGAATATAATTTATCGTAAGAACATTAAAAACCGAAATTTAACTTTCGGTTTTTTTTTAATTTAGTAAAGCACTATCTGCATCGTCATAATAAAAATTCTTAACTTACATAAAAAAATCTCATATTTAACCATGCATATTATAACCGCATATCGATATCCTATTGTAGAGGTGAAATATATGAGTGAAATAGAAGACTTAATTAAAGATATTAACAAACTTAAAGATAATTTAAATAATTTAATTAATAATAAAAATTTCGATCTCCAAGACTCTGAAGTTGTTGCTGCAAGTAAAATACTTAATGCTGCTATCAGTGAATATAATAAAATAATTAATGAAAAAATACAGACAAACTAAAGGGCAAATCCCAAAGCATAAATTTGCCCTTAGATTTGCCCTAAAAGTATTACCGAATTATTCCATGCCGTATTTCTTCTTAAATCTGTCAACTCTTCCGCCCTTATCAACAAATTTTTGTTTGCCGGTAAAGAATGGATGGCATTCAGAACATATTTCAACCTTAATTTCGTCCATAACAGAACCAGTTTCAAATGTATTTCCACATGCGCATTTAACGGTAACAGTTTTATAATTTGGATGTATTCCTTTTTTCATCCCGTTCACCTCTTTCTAAACTCTATATAAAATATATAATCTTCAATTTACCTTGAGTATTATAACATAAGGTTTTATATAATACAATGATTTTTTTATTTTTAAATTTTAATAGGAATAGTTCCTGTCGTTAAGATCCGTCTTCATTTTTTCAATATTTAAAAGCTGAGCGGTTTGTTTGATAAATTCATCGTTTGTCTTTGTCCGAAGCAGTCCGTCAATTATTCTTTCTGTAACATCTGCGACTGAAAAATTGCTCATTGCTTTTCTTAACTGCCAAATCGTCTGCATTTCTTCATTATTAAGCAATAATTCTTCTCTTCTTGTGCCTGATTTATTTATATCAATAGCAGGGAATACCCTCTTTTCCGAGAGTTTTCTGTCTAAGTGAATTTCCATGTTGCCGGTGCCCTTGAATTCTTCGAATATTAAGTCATCCATCCTGCTTCCCGTTTCAATTAAAGCACTGGCAAGTATGGTTAGACTTCCGCCGTTTTCTATATTTCTGGCAGCACCGAAAAATCGCTTAGGTCCGTATAAAGCTCCCGGATCAAGTCCGCCGGACAATGTCCTTCCCGTAGGAGTGATTGTAAGGTTGTATGCTCTTGCAAGTCTTGTAATACTGTCTAAGAGAATTACTACATCTTTTCCGTGCTCAACAAGTCTTTTCGCTCTGTCCAATACCATTTCAGCTACTTTAATGTGATTTTTAGGTAGTTCGTCAAAGGTTGAATAAACAACGTCACCTTTTACGTTTCTCTTCATATCTGTAACTTCTTCAGGACGTTCATCAATTAAAAGCATAATAATTTCAATTTCGGGACAGTTTTCTGCTATGCTGTTTGCTATATTTTTTAGAATTGTTGTTTTACCGGCTTTTGGCGGAGCAACAATCATGCCTCTCTGTCCTCTGCCTATGGGTGCAATTATATCAATAATCCTCATTGTAATATCTCTGTGGGCAGTTTCTAATTTTATTCTTTCATCGGGATAAATAGGGATAAGCGAATCGAAATCTTTTCTGTTTCTTGCCAACTCAGGATTCTCATCATTTACTTCCTTAACATAAAGAAGTGCTTTGAATTTTTCTCCTTGCTTCGGAGACCTTGTAATTCCTGAAATTTTATCTCCGGTTTTCATATGAAATCTTCTGATTTGAGAAGGGGATATGTATACGTCATCATCGCTGGTTAAATAGTTGTGGGTTCTTAAAAAGCCGTAGCCATCGGTATGGGTTTCAAGTATACCTGTTACTTTTTCGGCCTCTGTGCCGCTGGATTCAATTTCTTCCACTATTTTTTCAGGCAATTCGATCTCATCTTTGTATTCTTCTTTGTTTTCTGTTTTTTCTATATTTTCTAAAATGTCTGCTTTTTCTGTTCTTTTGGTTTCGGTATCATTTGTTGTTTTTATGTCTATATTGTCAATTTCGATTAATTTTAAAAGCAATTCATCTTTCTTATATCTATAGGCATCATGTATTCCTTTTGATTTAGCCAATTCCTTTAACTCAGAAAGCTTTAAATTTCTTAGCTCCATACTACCTCCTTGCATATTTAATTAATTAATATTATGGAAAAAAGCGGATGAGTTCAATGATTAGTGTCTAAATAATATCATTTTATATTCTTTTAGTCAAGAAAATTATTGAAAAATGCGCTAAATAGAATAAGTTACGAATTGTTAATTTATTAACTATTGATTTATTATGAATTTTTTAATACTATTATAATGAAGTTATTATAAAATTTGAGGTATGAAATGACTGAATTAAAAATTTGTGTGGGAAGCGCATGTCATTTAAAAGGCTCTTATGAAGTAATCGAAACATTTAAATATTTAATAAGAAACAGGGATGTTGCAAACAAGGTTGAAATCAAAGCAGCCTTTTGCCTTGGTCACTGTACCGAGGCTGTGTCGGTAAGTTTAGACGGAAAGATATATTCAGTGGCGCCGGACAATGCCGAAGAATTCTTTGATAAATATGTTATGAACAGTGTGAGGAATTTATGAAAATACTTGATTTTTACCCTACCAATTGTAAAAATTGCTATAAATGCGTCAGAAATTGTTCTGTTAAGGCAATAAAGATGATTGATGATCAGGCACAAATCGTAGAAGAAAAATGCATAGCATGTGGAAATTGTTTTTTGGTGTGTCCTCAAAATGCAAGAAATATTCACAGTGATTTGGAAAATGTGGAAAATGCATTAATTCAGGGGAAAAAAATCATAATTACAATTGCACCCTCCTACCTTGGTGTTTATGATGAACCTTATAAGCTTATTTCCGTATTAAGATATTTGGGCGCAAGCTTAGTAGAGGAAACAGCCATAGGTGCAGAACAAGTATCCAAGCTGTATAGCGAATATATAGAGACAACAAAAAAGGACAATGCAATTACAACTTGCTGCCCTACCGTTAATATGATGATACAAAATTATTATCCCGATTTAATCAAATATTTAATGCCCATTGATTCACCCATGGTTGCCCATTGCAAGATGATTAGAAAAAGGCATGGAAGTGATGCTTATATAGTATTTTTAGGACCCTGTATATCCAAAAAATGCGAGGCTTATGGCTACCAGCTTTCGGGAGTTATGGATGCGGTAATATCTTTCGAAGAAATTGACAAGCTTATGGAATCAAGAAACATTAATTTGTCGGAATTTGAAGAAACTTATCCTGATTTAGAAGGGAATTACATGGGGAAAAAGTATCCTTTAGAGCAAGGAATATTATCAGGCATCAGCAATATAGTGGAAAACAGCAAATTTACACCTGTATCCATTTCCGGCATAGAAAATTTAAGAAAAGCTTTTGATGCCTTGTCAAACGGAGAAATCACCAATGTTCTTATAGAGGCTAACAGCTGCGATGGAGGCTGCATCGGAGGACCTGCTGTTCCTAAGAAAAGCAAAAATGTATACGCAAGAAAAATTCGGGCAAGAAACAAAATTCAAACATTAAGAAATATAGAGTATAAAAATTATACTCCTGAAGAAAAGAAATTAAACTATGTCAGAAATTTCAGAGACAAGCAGTATATACATCCCGCCTTTACAGAAGAAGAAATAAGAAATGTTTTAGAGCAAACAGGCAAGCATAATAAATCTGATGAGTTAAACTGCGGCGCCTGCGGATATGATACATGCAGAGAAAAAGCAATATCGGTATTGGAAGGTCTCTCCCATCCTCAAATGTGCATGCCATATATGAGAAGCGAAGCAGAAAAAATTTCAAATATATATTTTGAATATTCACCAAGCATCATCATAATAGTGGATTTAAACCTAAAAATACTTGATTTGAATCCGGTGGGGGAAAAAGTATTTAACATTGATAGTAACTCTGTTAAAAATAAACCTCTTTCATTTCTTATGCCGGATAAGGATTTTCAGTTTGTTTTGAGAACTGAAGACAATATGGACGGACGCAAATTAACCCTTGACAAATACGGTTTGATAGTTTACGAACGCATTATTTATCTGCCAAAGAACAAAATCCTGTTTGGAATACTAAATGATATAACTAATGACGAACTTAAAAAGGAACAAATAATTAACTTTAAAATGAATACTTTGGAAACAGCGGACAAAGTAATAGAAAAACAAATGAGAGTTGCCCAAGAGATAGCCGGGCTTCTTGGTGAAACAACCGCCGAAACAAAAGCTGCTTTATTAAAACTTAAAAAAGTTGTCTTCGAGGAAAATGAATAATGGAATATTTTTTTGATATTAATTATAAGAGCATAAATAAGCATACGGAAGAACTATGCGGCGACAAAGTAGAATATATATATGATGACGATGGTATTATCATAGTTTTGTCTGACGGTTTAGGCAGCGGCGTTAAGGCAAACATTCTGGCAACAATGACCACAAAGATAGCCGTAACCATGCTGAAGGAAGGGGCATCTATAGATGATACCATCGAAACAATCATAAACACCCTGCCTGAATGCAGGGTTCGAAAATTGGCATATTCAACATTCACAATAATAAAAATCGACAAGTATAACAATGCATATATTGCCGAATATGACAATCCTCCTTATTTTTATTATTCCCACAAAAGAATAACTCCGGTAGAAAAAAAGGAGCGCATTATCGGCAATAAGAAAATATATGAATCCAATATCCGGTTGGAATTGGGGGATACTCTTTGTGTGGTAAGTGACGGCGCCATTCACGCAGGAATAGGTCAGATGCTGAATTTAGGCTGGTCCTGGGATGAAATAAGCGAATACTTAAAAGAATTAAGCAGGGTAAACCGCTCCTCACAGCTTATAAACGGTAATTTTATAGGTGTGTGCAACAATTTATACAACAATGAGCCCGGTGACGATACGACTATAATGACCATAAAGATCAGAAAGCCTGAGATTATAGATATTTTCATAGGACCTCCCGCAAATAGAGACAATGATACTTATCTTGCGAACGTCATGAAAAACAGCAATAATATAAAAATTATATGCGGAGGAACCACTGCTCTTATAGCAGAACGGGAGTTGGGCTTAAGCTTGGATGTTGATATGGATTCTATGAGGGAAGATATACCGCCTATTGCATATATGGAGGGTTTCGACTTAATTACCGAAGGTGTCCTTACATTAGGAAAAACCTTGGAAAACATAAAAAAACTAAATAATACAAATTTTGAAAATATAATTGACTGTAATGATTATGACGGCTGTTCCCTGCTAACCAAATTGCTTACTGATGTAGGAACGCATATGAACTTTTATTTGGGAGGCGCTGTAAACCCGGCACATCAAAATCCCAACTTTCCGGTGGACTTTAATATTAAAAAAAATATAATTGACAGTCTAATCCATGAGCTGGAAAAGACAGGCAAGAAAATAGAAATAATTCATGTATAAATAGTGTTTCGGCATGATGAACCCCGTTTTAGGAAATAATATTTATAAATAAATATGAGATAAATAACTGTGATATACTTTTAACAACCTGTTGACTACACTGTACAAATAGGATAAAATAAGTATAGGCAAAAAATTAAAAATGGAGGTTAATATGGAAAAATTAATAATCACTTGTTGTCTTACCGGAGCAGAAGTAACAAGAGAGCAACAACCGAATTTACCGCTTACACCGGATGAAATTGCTGAAGCTGCATATGAATGCTATTTAGCCGGAGCATCCATGGTACATGTTCATGCCAGGGATGAAGAGGGCAACCCTACTCAGGATTACCCATACTATAAGGCAATTAAGGAAAAAATCGAAGCTAAATGCAACATAATATTCCAACCGTCTACAGGCGGCGCAACATGGCACACACCGGAGCAAAGACTTCAGCCCGTTGAATTAAAGCCTGAAATGGCTACATTAAGCATGGGAACATGTAACTTTGCGGATGACGTATTTATGAATACGGAAGAAAATATTAAAATATTTGCAAAGAGAATGAATGAGCTCGGAGTTAAGCCTGAATTGGAATGCTTTGAAAAAGGAATGGTTGACACTGCGATAAGATTTGCCAAAAAGGGATTAATCAACACACCGATGCACTTTGACTTTGTACTTGGAGTACCGGGAGCAATGGGTGCGGAAATAAGAGATTTATTGTACATGATTGAATCAATTCCCGCAGGCTCTACTTGGACAGCTGCAGCCGTAGGAAGATTCCAGCTGCCGATAAATATTGCAACCATACTTTTAGGCGGTCATGTAAGAACAGGCTTTGAAGACAATATTTATTATAAAAAAGGCGAGCTTGCAGCATCAAATGCTCAATTAGTTGAAAGAATAGCAAAATTATCAAAAGAATTCGGCCGTGAAGTTGCAACTCCGGACGAAGCACGTGTGATTTTAGGGCTTAAAAAATAAGGCTTGACAATCCTTTGAGAACGGTATACCGTTCTCTTTTTATTTATTGCTTATGCCGATGGTAACTTTAGCCGAATTAAATCATATATTAATTAAGTAAATATAAAAGGAAGTGTTTGTATGGATAAAGATAGTCTGGTATTTGAAGGTATAATCAGAAAACTAAATATTGATGAATCCTCTGACAATAAGGATATTGAAGATAAAGAATCAAGCAATACATATAAGGCACTGATTTCACGCATTACTTCATTGCCTCCGAGGCAATTTGTGCTTTTGTCATCCTTAATAGGTATTATCCTGATAGATAACATTGATGCAAAAGATCAAATTATACTCGCAAAATTCATAAACAATATAGGCCAGACAATATTAACTGCAGCAGCCCAAGAACAAATTAATATTAAAAAAGATAAATAAGAGAACGGCTCGCCGCTCTCCATCTACAATCATTATTAATCGAAATCGTTCATTATTCCTTTTTATTTTTCCATTGCCAATTCTACAAGCTTTACAATTAAGTCCTTGTATTCGATACCGATTTTTTTAAGCATTGACGGATATCTGCTTAAATCAGTCAAACCCGGAATTGTATTTATTTCATTTAAATATATTTTATTTTCCGGTGTTACAAACATATCCACTCTGGAAAGTCCGCCGCAGCCTAAAACCTTATATGTCCTTGCAGCAATTTCTTTGGCTTGAGCCTTTAGGTCATCGCTGATTCGGGCAGGACAATGGATTTTGGAATTGTGTTGAGAATATTTTTCAACATAGTCAAAAAAGTCGTTCTTTGTGTCTATTTCATCAACCTCACCAATGATAAGCTCTTCATTTCCCACAACAGCACATCCTATTTCAAATCCTTGAATCATTGACTCTATAACTATTTTACTATCATATTCAAATGCTTCCATTACTCCCTTTTCAAATTCGTCATAGTTTCTCACCTTGCTTATTCCAAGGGAAGAGCCGTTGTTAGCAGGCTTGATGAACATCGGAACAGATAGCTTTTCAAAAGCTAATGCATATAAATCTTTAATATTCAATTCTTTTGAGTTTACTGCCGACATGAAAGGAGCCGTTTTAATTCCTGCCATTTCACAAATCATATGGGTATATTCCTTATCCATGCAAACAGCCGAAGAAGTCATATCACATCCCACAAAGGGTATTCCCGACATCTGACACATTCCCTGAATCGTGCCGTCTTCTCCGTTCCTGCCATGAAGAACAGGAAAAATACAGTCTATTTCAATCCTCTCAAATGTATTGTTTTTTTCATTCAGCTTTATCAGTCCTTTAAAATCCATACTTAACAGCACGGGACTTAAATCATCGAGGTACCATGTATCATCATTTATCTTATCAGTGCTTCCTTCATAATGAAGCCATTTGCCATCTGTGGTTATTCCAACCAATGTTACATCATATGATTCCTCAGGCACATTATCAATAATGGCAGCAGCCGAATGCAGTGAAACGGAATATTCGTCTGATTTACCTCCAAACAAAATGGCTAATTTAATTTTATTCATTTTCCCACTCCTTTAATTTATTTGCTATATATTCAAGCTGTAAAAACCTTGAGCCCTTAACTAAAATTGTACAGTCTTCCTTCATATATTTCTTTAAATATAAAGCTGCTTCCTCCTTTGTGTCAAATTCAACTATACTGTTGATATTTGCATTTTCTCGCGCGCCTTTTGCTATATATTTTGCTTCTTTGCCTATCGTAATTAATTCGTCAATATTATGCATTGATAAATCTTTTCCTACATTATAATGCATATCATGGCTCATTTCTCTGTAACCTAACATGTCCCCCAATACTGTAATCTTCTTTTGCGACTTAAATAATTCAAAAATATTTAAAGCGGCATTAATACTTACAGGATTAGATTTATAACAGTCATTTAAAATATTGCAATTATTTATATTTATAATTTCATTTCT
>DAIMMU010000089.1:3124-10238 GCA_036720515.1 Sedimentibacter sp. | reverse complement strand
TTTATTTGAGCATTTCATGCTGGCATAACCTCCTCATAATTTACTGTTACTTTACTTTAATATATTCTAAACCAAAATAGTTGTTACACAGATATATATGAAAAACATGGATTGAAAAAATTTTTGTTTTATTCTCTCGTTCCTTACCCTTGAATTTTCTTATTTATTATTGTAGTATATAAGAGAATAAAAATTTCAGGAGGAAATATGAACCCGATAGTAACATTTGAATTTGTTAACGGGGATATAATAAAAGCAGAATTATATCCCGAGATTGCACCAAACACGGTCAAAAATTTCATTTCACTGATTAATAAGAACTTTTATGATGGTATAATTTTTCACAGGATTATTAAAGGCTTTATGATTCAAGGGGGATGCCCAAAGGGAAATGGTATGGGAGGACCCGGATATTCCATAAAAGGTGAATTCAGTTCCAATGGTTTTAAAAATGATCTAAAGCATGATGAGGGAGTATTGTCAATGGCAAGAACCATGATTCCCGATTCTGCGGGCTCTCAATTTTTCATAATGCATAAAAAGTCGCCCCATCTTGACGGACAATATGCAGCATTCGGGAAAGTAACAAAAGGTATGGATATAGTAAATAAAATTGCAACAACAAAAACAGGTTCCATGGATAGACCTGCCGAAGAAGTTAAGCTTAAAAAGGTAACAGTAGATACCTTCGGTGAAACATACGGAGAACCGGAAAAGATATAAAAAAAGATGAGATCCTTCGCTAAAGCTCAGGATGACCACTTGTCATTGCTATGAATAACCGTGTCATTCTGAACCGAAGGTGAAGAATCTCATCGAGGGTTAGGGCATATTAAAACCCTAAATTTTCACCGACTAATATTACCTTAATTTTATTTTGAGGCTTACAGAATCTTGTTACAAGAATTTGACCGCATAGCGTATCGCTCATTGTGCATTCTGTGCATTTGCCTGTGTAATAACACGGAGTTTTTGAATTTGTTCTTACTGCGTTCGGAACAGTGGCATCAAGTCTTGCTTTCTTCAGAGCGACATCCAAATCAGTAACTATTTTATTGATTCCGGCAACAACAATAACACTATCAGGACCATAGCAATATGCGGCAAGGCGGTTACCGTTTCCGTCAATGTTTAAAAGTTCTCCGTCCATTGTAATTGCATTGGCACTTGTAAGGAATACATCAGATGTCAAAGCTTTTTTCATAAGCTTAACTTTTTCCTTAGGGTCAGGTGTTTTATCCCTGTCGATAACAGTTATGTTTTTTCCTTCTAAAAGCTTCTTGATTCCAATTTGATCAATAGTAGTGGAGCCGCCCCATCCCACGGTATCATCCTGTTTAATCATGGACATTGCCTTTTCTGCAGCTTCTTCTGCCGTTTCGCAATAGTAGCCTTCCATATTTCTTCTTTCAAGATTTTTTATAACGGCGGCACACTTTATTTTATATCCTTCTTTTACAAAATCCATAGCATCCTCCCATATATATTCTTGTTCGTAATTATATAATAATTTAAAGAATAATTCAACGCAGAAATCAATTATTCAGTTATTAAGAGAAAATAAGAGAAAATAACATTATTGATATATAATATTTTAGGTGATATACTTAAACCACTCAAATAATATTAGTTATACGGAGAGGATAGCATGAAAGTACACGAAAGATTTTTAAAATATGTAAAAATTGACACGCAGTCCGTACCGGATGCGGAAAAGATTCCAAGCAGCGAAAAACAGAAAGACTTAGGCAAATTGTTGGTTGAAGAAATGATATCAATGGGTATTCAGGATGCATATATGGATGAAAACGGATATGTGTACGGGACTGTAGAGGGAAATACGGATGCACCTGTTATAGGATTTATTGCTCACATGGACACATCTCCCGATATGCCGGGAAATAACGTAAAACCAAAAATAATATATAATTATGCCGGCGGTGACATAGTATTAAATGAAGAAAAGCAAATTGTGATGAAGGCTGAAATGTTTGAGGATTTGTTAAAATACAAAGGGCAGGACATAATTGTAACCGACGGGACAACACTTTTAGGTGCAGATAACAAAGCAGGCATAGCTGAAATACTGTCAATGGCAGAATATTTTATCAGCAATCCACAAATTAAACACGGTACAATTAAAATCGGGTTCACTCCTGACGAGGAAGTGGGAAGCGGAGCTGACTTATTCAATGTTGAAGGATTTAATGCCGACTATGCATATACGGTGGACGGCGGAAAAATCGGCGAATTAGAGTATGAAAATTTCAATGCGGCAAGTGCGAAGGTAACAATTAACGGAGTTAATATTCATCCCGGCTCGGCTAAAAACAAAATGAAAAATTCGATATTGATCGGAATGGAATTTCATAACATGCTGCCTGTGTATGAAACGCCTGAAAATACTGAGGGCTATGAAGGATTCAGCCTTTTAAGCGATATGGCGGGGGATGTTGAAAAAACACTTTTAGAATACATAATCCGTGACCACAGCATGGAAAAGTTTATTGCCAAAAAGGAAAGATTTGAAAAGATTGCAGCTTATTTAAATGAAAAATACGGTCAAGGAACAGTTGAGTTAAAATTAAAAGACTCATACTTCAATATGAAGGAAAAAATCCTTCCGCATATGCATATAATTGAAAATGCAAAAAGGGCTATGGAGAATATAGGCATTGAGCCCGATGTGGTTCCGATAAGAGGAGGAACGGACGGAGCAAGATTGTCCTACATGGGCTTGCCTTGTCCTAACCTTTGCACCGGCGGTCATAACTACCACGGCAGATACGAATACATACCGATTCAATCCATGGAAAAGGTTGTGGAGCTGCTGATTGAAATAGCTAAGATGTAAGGAAGGGGTCACCCCCGTACTTATAAACAAAACCGGTCCAAAGAGAACCGGTTTTGTTTATAAAAATAATTTAATATTATTCCTTTACTTTTTTTAGAATTCCCGTGTAGGTGTCGTCAAATCCCCCGGGATTTTTCCTGTACATTTCAAATGTTTTGATTATATCATAATCATTAATTCCTTCAACAAAGGCTCTTTCCTTTTCACCTATGAAGTTAAGAACATACAGTCTGTTTACCGAATAATTGCTGAAAATATTTTCGTAACCTGCCATATTAATTTCCGGTTTCGGATTTTTTTCAATCATTAATAAGTTTTTAAGCTCAACAACCTTTGCTTGGTTGAAAGGTAACGGCATACTTCTTAGGTATCTGAACAAGTTTGTGTCCTTGTACAATGAAAAGCTGTAGCTTCCGAAACTGTAATTTCTAAAATCAACCGCGGATATGTCAGTATTAATGTCAAAGCTTAAATCCAAAAGAGAAGGAATATTGTTGGATTTTTTCAAATCATCATATACTAAAAGTTTTAGCATATCCTTGTTGTTGTTTTTAATATAATAAGCATATCTGAAAAATAGAATATTTGCCTTCGAGTTATCATTTGAAGTTATACTATACCATTTCTTAAGAGCACCCATGAACAGATTTTCATCAATATCATATTTGCTTACCAAGGTAAAAATCTGCATCATCTCAGCATCTTTTAAATTATTTCTCGCTATGATATTTGTCAAAATTTCATTGGCAAATTTTGATTTTTCAGCATTGGAATAGTTCCCGAACACAATCATGTAGTAATTGGTGCCCGCCACATTGTAATATCCGCTTGAACGCAGGGATTCCATGGTTTTAACAGCATCTAAATCGTAAAGGAATGTATCCTCCGGAAATATTAAGCCTCCAAATGAAACATACTCCAAAGTATCTTTAGCTTTAATAAATTTTATATCATCAGGGTCAGTAGTATTAAAATTATAATTTCCGAAATAAGAATACATATCTTCGCCCTTAATAGGCATGAAGTCAAATTTAGTCAGATAATCGCCGCCGTTTCCGGTTTTAATATCCGTATAAACCCTTTTAATCATTGATGCGGCTTCTGCCCTTGTAATTTTGTTGCTTCCTTTGAATGTATTATCTTCATAACCGACAATTATCCCGGCATTGGTAAGCCTTTGTATTATATTGTAATACTTATTGCTTGCAGGTACATCACTGAATGTGAGGGGATTGTCATAAATGGCATTTTTGCAGAAAGCAGCTAAGAGTGCTGCCGTTTCCTCTCTTGTGATAGCCCTGTCGGGATATAAGTTACTTCCCGGGAAAATATCCTTCAAAGTAAACTCCTTTGTCTTTAAATGTTCATTCATAGAAATAATATAAGTATAAGACCAATGTTTATCCGACATGTCACTGTATGACATATCGCTTGTATAAATTTCTTTCATTTGATTCTGTCTGTAAGCCGTTCTCGCCAGTATTGTAATAAATTCTGCTCTTGTAATGTTATTTTCCGGTCTGAATGTGAAATCTCCGTACCCCTTAAAAACCTTAATGGTATTAGAGGCAAAATTGATATCACTTTCCGCCCAATGATTAAAAGTATCATAGAATACAGTTTTTGCCATAGCCGGCTGAATGGACAACACAATAAAAATAATAATTAATAATAATAGCTTGTTAAATTTCCTCAATTTGCGTCATCACCTTCTTATATAAATAGTTCTTTATTATATTTACCTCCTTCTCATCAATATTAAACACCTTTTTAAGCAATATTTCAATGCTAAATTTTCCTAAGTGAGAAAAATTTTGTGCAATGTTTTCCTGAGGCAAATAGATTTTTAAATTATTCAATTTATTCGGATAATATTCATAATTATCTCTTCCAACCTTTTTAACCTGACATTTTAAATAAAATTCAAATACTTCCGAGTTTAAATAGGAAAGCAAATAGTTTAAAGGAACATTTGCTGTAAAATTATTCATCAAATAAATATCGGCACTGCAAAAATATGCTTTATCATCATAATAGAAATTATTCTGCTTTGACTTGTACGGGAAAATTATTTTAGGATTTTCATAGTCGGATTTATTTCTGCCCCATTGAAGCTCATACCATTTACGAAATCCCTTAATGCATTCTCTTCTGTTCATAAGCGTATTCTTATAATTGGACAGATACTTAATTGCATTGGGACAATCCTTCTCATCCTCTATCATATCTGAATAAATCAGGTACAAATTATTATATTTGATAGATTTCTTTGATATGTTGCTGTTTTTAATCCATTTTCTGAGCAGAAAACTCTCTATATTATATTTTTCGATAACATCTTTATCAACTATGAAAGCAGTATCACATCCCGTTATAATTCCTTGCTTGATAGTCAAGATATCTTTGATATAAATGTTTGAAATACTGTCAATTTTCTCAAAAAGCTTTTCATCTTCATCCTTTAATATAATCCATCCGGAATCCTTCAGCTTGTCCTGCCTATATTCATAGGATTCGAAAACATTATCGCTTTTTTTGACGTAGGTAAACATGTTTTTGTTCCATGAATTTGACAATGTTATTATCGCAGGGCTGATCATAGCATTTTTAAAGGCTCTGTCACCGTTGTAATCTATAAGAGTCACAATATTATATTCATTTTTTAAAAAGTTCCTCAAATTATCCGCATAAAGAGCTTCCATAAAATAGCGGGATGTAATAAAGGATATGATACCATCTTGTTCTAAGATATCTTTTCCTTTTTTAAAAAAGCAATATGAAATATCCGCTTTATCGTAATAAACATCGGAATACTTACCGTACAGAGCTTTTTTGTATTCTTTGTTTGTATTTTTATGTCCCACATAGGGAGGATTGCCTATTATTATATCAAATTTTCCCATATTTACGGTATCGGTTAAAAAATCAGCATTATAAACATTAAAATTAACATTATTTAATCCACTGTGTAAAATAAGTCCCATTTTGCTTAAAAATATGGAGAAATCATCAATATCTATGCCGTATAGCATATTTTCAATAATATGTTTTTTATCAATTTCGGGGTAAGCCTTACTTATACGTTTTAAAAATTCAATTAGAAAATATCCTCCGCCGCAGGAAGGGTCTAAAATTTTAGTATTTTTGCCGATACCTTTAATTTGAAATACATGGTTCAGCATATTGTCAATTATTTCAAAGGGAGTATATACCAGCCCCAAAGGTCTTTTTTCATTTCGGGTAAGAAGCTCCTCATACAGCAATGCAGGATATAAGCCTAAAATTTTAATGTTTTGATTATTTTTAGATATTAATTCAATAATTCTTTCTTTTGCTTTGCCGTCATTAAGGTCAAACTTTTTATATTCCTTGAAAATTGCCGCATTATTTGCGCCTGTGCCACAGCCGTTGATTTTCAAACGATATAATTCATTACATACCAAGAAAATCACATATTTAACCCTGATGGTATAGTCGCAGCCCGCAATTTCATTGATTACAGATTTAATTTCCTTTATTAAGGACTTATCCATAACTACCCCTTGAATTACATCATTATGTATATGTTAACATGATCCGGCAATTTAAGCAACACAATGAGCCGATAATTGCTATATAGTTACAGAACAAAACGGGAGGTGAGATAATGGCAGTAATTTCAAATCAGGCAGATTCTAAATTAAAAATAGTTTTTAATGCCGGAGTTGACGACAACAACAAAACTATAACAAAAAGCAAAACATTGGCTAACGTGAAAGCGGCGGCACAAAATGAAAATTTGTACAATCTTGGAGTTGCAATTTCAGACTTGCAGGCATATGAGTTGTCAAACATTTTGAGATACGATGAATATGAATTGATTAATGAAATATAAAAATTATTAACCTTATAATGAAAGGGGTGATATAATGGCTAAAAAGTTGGTTATGGCTTTCCTGACAGCTCAGGGAGCAACATCTTCCATGACTGTTGACGAGCCTAAGGAAGGCTTGACGGAAGCTGAAGTAAGGGCGGTTATGGATTCGATAATAACACAAAATGCATTCAATACTTCCAAGGGTGATTTATTTGAAATTAAATCGGCACAAATAATCACTACAACAGAAGAAATTTTAATATAATAAATTATTAACCTATGATATAATGGATAAAATTAGAGCATAACACAATCATTCCGAACAGCAGTCGAAATATCATGCCTGAAAATATGAGATATTTCGCTGCGTTCGGGATGACAAGGTGTTTGTTGGGGACATTCCT
>DAIMMU010000089.1:0-3024 GCA_036720515.1 Sedimentibacter sp. | reverse complement strand
GTCCACATACCGATTTAGTAAAGGTGCGTCCCCATACTGCTATACCATTAAATAACTAAGGAGGATATATGAAAAACGAAATTTTAACCAGGTACCCTGATTTAAAAAACGTATCGGAATTAAAGGAAGTACTTTGGCTTAACCCTAAAATAACGCCCTATGAAAAAGCTTCATCTAAAATAAACATTAATATTGCAGCCATTGACGATGCGGAAATGAGGCTTAAAAAATTTGCTCCCTTAATTGAAAGGGTATTTCCGGAAACAATTCCTTCCCATGGTATAATTGAATCCCCGATTAAAGAAATCGATAATATGAAAATCAGGCTTCAAGAACTGTACGAAGCTGATATTTCGGGAAAACTACTGCTTAAAATGGACAGTCACTTAGCAATTGCAGGCAGCGTGAAGGCAAGAGGCGGCATATATGAGGTTTTAAAATATGCGGAAACATTGGCGCTTAAACACGGAATATTAAAAGAGGATGATGATTATTCCGTATTGGCGGAACAAAAATACAGGGATTTTTTTAGCCGGTATAAAATCCAGGTAGGCTCTACGGGTAACTTAGGCTTAAGTATAGGTATAACATCAGCCGCATTAGGATTTAATGTAATAGTACATATGTCGGCAGATGCAAAGCAGTGGAAAAAAGATCTGTTAAGAGCAAAGGGAGCAAGGGTTGTGGAATATGACAGCGACTTTTCAAAGGCAGTTGAAGAAGGCCGTAAATTGTCAGACCGGGACCCAATGAGTTACTTTGTTGACGATGAAAATTCAATGAATTTATTTTTAGGCTACAGCGTCGCAGCAAGGCGGCTTTTTAATCAGTTGAACAGCATGAATATTACCGTTGATGAAAATCATCCGTTATTTGTTTATCTTCCGTGCGGTGTGGGAGGAGCTCCGGGGGGCATTACCTACGGGCTTAAATCCGTATATCATGATAATGTTCATTGCTTCTTCGTGGAACCGACCCATGCGCCAAGCATGCTATTGGGTATGGCTACAGGGCTTCACAATGATATTTCCGTTCAGGATTTGGGGATAGACGGCAAAACCCATGCGGACGGCTTAGCGGTAGGAAGACCTTCCAAGTTGGTGGGTAAAATGATGGATTATGTTTTAGGAGGAATATTCACCGTAGATGATTATAAATTGTACGATTACATGCGCTGCCTCAATGAAACGGAAAATATAAATATAGAGCCGTCGGCATGCGCTGCTTTTGAAGGCTGTATTAAATTGGAAAACACAGAAGAAGGAAAACAATATATCAAAGACCATAACCTTAAGAATAAAATGCAAAATGCAATTCACACGGCATGGGCAACCGGCGGCAGTTTAGTACCGGAAGAAATAAATAAACAATTCTTGGAGATAAGAATATAATTAGGAGGCTAAATGAAAGTAAATTTAAACCCTGCAAAAGGAATGAGAGATATAACCCCTCGTGAAAAAGAAATAAGGGACTATGTTGAAGGGGTAATAGTCAATACATACAAGCAAAGCGGTTTTGAGCTTATTGAAACACCTGTTGTGGAAAATATAGAAAATTTAATAGGAAGCGAAGGCGGAGAAAACTTAAAGCTTATTTATAAAATCCTGAAAAGAGGGGATAAGCTGAATTTCGAAAAAGAAGCCTTAACAGAGGAAGACTTGGCTGACTTAGGTCTCAGATACGACCTCACAGTTCCGTTAAGCCGTTTTTACTGCAATAACCGGGCAAGCTTGCCATCAGTATTCAAAGCGCTGCAGGTAGGCAATGTGTTCAGGGCAGAAAGGGCTCAGAAGGGAAGATACAGGAGTTTCAAACAGTGTGATATTGATATAATAGGAGACGGTACAAAGGCTGCGGAGTTAGAGCTTATCGCAACAACGGCAAAGGCGCTTACGGCTCTGAATGTAACGGATTTTGTGGTGCGTTTCAATGACAGGCGAGTGCTTAAGGCGGTAATACTAAACTGCGGATTTACCGAAGAAGAATTTGACGCTGTTTGCATCATAGTAGACAAGTTGGACAAAATAGGCATGAGCGGTGTTAAAAAAGAATTAAACGAGAAAAGCTTTAATAATATATCAGTTGAAAAGCTAATGGAAGCATTGGAAAGCATCAACGAAAAAGGAACCGAATGCTTAGAGACATACGGCGTTTCCAAGGAAGTCGTTATGGAAGTGAAGGAAATTTTAGACGATTCCAATATATATGCCAACGGAAAATATGACGTTGAATTTGACTTTACTTTAATCAGGGGCATGGGATATTACACGGGTTCAATATTTGAAATCGCATATAAAAACTTAGGTTATTCCATTGCAGGCGGCGGAAGATATGACGAAATGGTAGGAAATTTCTTAGGTGAAAAAATACCTGCCATCGGTTTCTCAATCGGATTTGAGAGATTGGTAAACCAGCTGATGGAAGAAAACTTCAAAGTTCCCGATTTGGAAAAGGTGGTTCTATTGTTTGATTCAACGGACAGATATATTGATGTTCTTGCAAAAGCGGAAAGTATACGACAATCGGGTTATACCGTATCAGTTTATGAAAAAGCCAAGAAATTAGGCAAGCAATTAAATCAATTCCAGGGATACGGATACAGTAAGTTTGCTGTTTACAGCAAAGATGAAACCGAACTGAAAGAGTTGACATAAGCAGGTTACAGGTGACAAGGGGACGGGGTTATTGTCACCTTGTCACCCATTGATGCTTACATATCTTTAACAGCATCAATGGGTTCTTTTTTTATTGCTCTTGATAATATATAGGTCGTAAGTATTGCAGAAATAAATCTCGCGGTCAGCAGATGTAAAATATTTGCACCCACAGCTCCCATTATAAATGTATCTTCAAATACGGCATGACATGTGGATAAGAACATGATGATTAAAAAAACACTTCTTTTGTCAACATTGTAATCTTTTACACTTTGGATGATGGCACCCGCTCCGATGGTAAGCCCGAAAAACAAGCCAAACAACAGAGATACTCCTGATGTCCCGCTCAATGTAAAGAATTCTGAAA
>DAIMMU010000088.1:0-10342 GCA_036720515.1 Sedimentibacter sp. | reverse complement strand
ATTTATAGGAGGTCAATCTGCCGGAAATATCAGACCCAAGGATCGGAATATCGCCATGGTATTTCAAAATTATGCCCTTTATCCCCACCTTACGGTGTTTGATAATATGTCCTTCGGGCTGAAAATGCGAAGAGTGAGCAAATCTGAAATTAATGAAAAAATAATGAGTGCCGCAAAAATGCTCCATATAGAGGAGCTGCTGAAGAGAAAGCCGGGAGAGCTGTCCGGCGGTCAAAAGCAAAGAGTGGCTTTAGGCAGGGCAATTGTACGAGAACCCCGGGTATTTCTCTTGGATGAGCCCCTGTCCAATTTGGATGCGGAGCTTAGAGCTAAGATGCGTATAGAAATAATAAAGCTTCATAAAAAATTAGGGACTACCTTTGTTTATGTGACTCACGACCAGACGGAGGCAATGACAATGGCTGACAGGGTAGTGGTAATAAAGGACGGAATAATACAGCAGACAGATACTCCCAAAGGTATTTATGAAAATCCCGCCAATATTTTTACAGCGGGTTTTATCGGTTCGCCGCGCATGAATTTTATAGAAAATATAGTTGACGACCGCGGAGAAAACATATTGATTAAAGCAAGAAATTTTAACAAAAAAATCCCGGAGAAATATGCTGGAAAAAAACTTATAGCAGGAATAAGACCGGAGGATATAAGGTATGATACCGGAAAAGATGGTGACGGAATTGACGCGGTGCATGAAATAACCGAGGTATTAGGATACGAGGCGCATGTTCATTTCGACTGCTTCGGAGAAAAAATAACGGCAAGATCTGCGCTGAAAGAAAAATTGACCGAGGGTCAGAAGGTCAAGCTTTATTTTGATTTGGCAAAAATACATCTGTTTGATGCGGAGAGCAAAAGAAATATTATGTTATTGTGACATCAATACGTTCATTTATGGATGGGGTATGAACCTGAACATAATAAAAACAAAGACCGGGTATTTACAAGGCCCCGGTCTTTCTAAAACTTGTTTTATCGTTTGTTGCTACAGCCTAAAACATCTTTCATTTTGTGTGCAACCATATCTTTTATTGCGACTCTTCCGGGTCCTAAATATTTTCTTGGGTCAAATTCAGAAGGATGTTCAACAAAATATTGTCGGATACATGCAGTAAGAGCAAGTCTTAAATCCGTATCAATATTTATTTTGCATACACCCATTTGAGAAGCGCGTCTCAGCATTTCTTCCGGGACTCCGGCAGCTCCCGGTATTTGCCCACCGTATTTGTTGCACAGGTCTACAAATTCCTTTGGAACAGAGGATGAACCATGCAAAACTAACGGGAAATCAGGAAGAAGCTTTGATATGGTTTCTAATCTTTCAAAGTCTAAACTGGGATCTCCCTTGAATTTATAAGCACCGTGACTTGTACCTATTGCAATTGCCAATGAGTCAACACCTGTTCTCCTGACGAATTCCAAAGCCTGATCGGGGTCTGTATATGTAGCATCCTTGGTATTTACTTTTACCGCATCCTCTACACCCGCCAATTTACCAAGCTCGGCTTCAACGACAACTCCCTTGCCGTGAGCATATTCAACAACCTTTTTTGTAAGAGCGATATTTTCTTCGAAAGGATATTTAGAGCCGTCAATCATAACCGATGTAAATCCATCATCAACACACTGCTTGCAAATTTCAAAATCTTCACCATGATCCAAGTGAAGGCAGATATCTAATCCTGTGTCCTCAATTGCTGCTTCCACAAGCTTCCTTAAATAAATAGGATTTGCATACTTTCTCGCCCCCGCTGAAACCTGAAGTATAAGCGGTGCATTTTCCTGTTTTGCCGCATCAACGATTCCCTGTATAATTTCCATGTTGTTAACATTGAAGGCACCTACAGCATATTTGCCTTCGTATGCTTTTTTGAACATTTCTTTAGATGTTACTAAGGACATTTCATCCCCTCCTATGTGTTATACTAGTAAATCAATTATACAACATATTAGCTCAAAAAACACCTATTATTTTAGATAAATTTTACTGAACTTAAAATTAATCTCCCAAATAATTCGGATTAAAGAAATTTAAAGCAATTTAAAGCAAAATGAAGGAAAATTAAGAAAGAACTACTAATCAATACGTTTACAGCTGAAAATCAAAATAAATAGAGCTTGAAATCACAAAGCTAAATGAGTAATATAAAGATTAAGTGTTAGCACTCTATGAGGTTGAGTGCTAACAACAAATCGGATATTATATCATTAGATAAATAGGAGGAATGGATTATGACAGTAAAACCATTAGGCGAAAGAATAGTAATTAAAATGACTGAAGCTGAAGAAAAAACTAAAAGCGGTATAGTATTACCGGGCTCTGCAAAGGAAAAACCACAGGTTGCGGAAGTTCTTGCAGTGGGTGCAGGCATAACAAACGATGAAAAGAAAAAAGACGAAATTAAAGTCGGTGATAAGGTTATTTACTCTAAATTTGCTGGAACCGAAGTAAAGATTGACGGCGAAGAATTAATTATAATTAAATTAGCTGATGTTTTAGCAGTTATTGAATAAAAAAGGAGAGGTAGATATTATGGCAAAAATTATTAAATTTGATGAAGATGCACGTCGCTCAATGGAAAGAGGCGTTAATGCTTTAGCAGATACTGTAAAAGTTACGTTAGGACCAAAGGGAAGAAATGTAGTTTTAAATAAATCATTCGGTTCACCGCAAATCACAAACGACGGTGTTACAATAGCAAGAGAAATTGAATTGTCTGACCCGTATGAAAACATGGGAGCACAATTGGTTAAAGAAGTTGCAACAAAGACTAACGATGTAGCCGGTGACGGAACTACTACGGCAACATTATTGGCACAGGCAATAATAAGAGAAGGACTTAAAAATGTTGCCGCAGGCGCTAACCCGATGATTCTTAGAAAAGGAATCCAAAAAGCAGTTGAAACAGCTGTAGATGAACTTAAAAACATAACAAAGAAAGTCGAAACATCGGAAGAAATTGCACAGATAGCATCTATTTCCGCAGGTGATGATGAAATAGGAAAATTAATATCACAAGCAATGGATGAAGTAGGCAAGGACGGTGTTATAACTGTTGAAGAATCCAAGACTATGGGAACAGAGTTAACCGTAGTTGAAGGTATGCAGTTTGACAGAGGATACTTATCGGCTTACATGGTAACCAATACTGAAAAAATGGAAGCTGTTTTAGAAAACCCATACATTTTAATTACAGATAAGAAAATAACAAATATTCAGGAAGTACTTCCTATTTTGGAGCAAATTGTTCAAACAGGCAGATCTCTGGTAATTATTGCAGAAGATGTGGAAGGCGAAGCATTGGCAACATTGGTAGTTAACAAGCTAAGAGGAACCTTCAACTGTGTTGCCGTAAAAGCACCGGGCTTTGGGGACAGAAGAAAAGAAATGTTAAGAGACATTGCAATTCTTACAGGCGGTCAGGTAATATCGGAAGAATTAGGCTTAGACCTGAAAGAAACAACCTTGGAAATGCTTGGTAATGCAGGAACCGTAAAAATAGACAAAGAAAATACCGTTATAGTAAACGGTGCCGGAAATAAAGAAGAAATCAATGAAAGAGCTAAACAAATCAAGGCTCAGTACGAAGAATCAACTTCGGAATTCGACAAAGAAAAATTACAGGAAAGACTTGCTAAATTAACAGGCGGAGTAGCGGTTATCAATGTTGGAGCAGCTACTGAAATAGAAATGAAAGAAAAGAAATTAAGAATAGAAGACGCTTTAAATGCTACAAGAGCTGCAGTTGAGGAAGGCTTGGTATCAGGCGGCGGTGTTGCCCTATTAGCTACAATAGGTGCAGTTTCCGGGATAGCGGAAGGATTGGAAGGAGACGCTAAGACAGGCGCTAAAATAATCGAGAAAGCATTGGAAGAACCGTTAAGACAAATTGCAATCAACGCAGGTCTTGAGGGCTCGGTAATAGCTGAGAAAGTTAAAAACAGCAACAAAGGCATAGGCTTTGACGCATTAAACGAAAAATATGTAAATATGATTGAAGCAGGTATCGTTGACCCGACTAAGGTTGTAAGATCGGCTCTTCAAAATGCAGCAAGCGTAGCTTCAATGTTATTGACAACAGAAGCGGCAGTGGCAGATGAGCCTAAAAAGGATGAACCTGCAATGCCACCAATGGGCGGCGGAATGGGTATGATGTAAAGAAAGCACTTGCGGGTGAGTATTTAAGCAATGTCCGCGTGAACAGCCATTAGAGAAATCTATTGGCTGTTTTTTGTATGCTCTAATCCTGTTTATATTTGATGAATTACCTGCTGATGATTGAACCATGCTTAAAGAAGTGACGGAAAATTTTAAATTTTCTCTAATTTTTTCATAAAATATGTCGATATGATATTAAAGTGTATATCATGAGGTGAATTTTGTGGATAAATTAAATGATTTTTTTGATGAATGTGTTGAAGATGAAGAGATCCAATACGATCAATATCTTACCTTTATAGTTGATAATCAGTTATACGGGATTCCTATTTCCGATGTGGTGCAAATATCGGGAATGCAGGAAATTACCGGTGTGCCTGAATTTCCGGAGTATGCCAAGGGTGTGATAAATTTAAGGGGAATTATTATTCCGATAGTTGACATTAGACTGCGTTTGAAAAAAGAGGAAATCCCGGATAATGGCAGAAAGTGCATAATCATAATAAAAACAGATGATTTACACTTAGGTTTTATTGTGGATTCTGTCAGCGATGTTACAAATATAAACAGTGACGATATATCCAATCCGAAAATCGGATCTGACCATGTTAATACATACATAACGGGTATGGCGAAATTAAACAATAAGATTGTACTGTTAATGGATCTTAGTAAAATAGTTAATGAAGAAGAATTAAGTTTAGTGAAAAGCTAAAATTCCATTAAGTTAAACTATAGTTTTGTAAAGGAAGGATACATCATGCATGAAGATATTGAAGTAATCAGAGACGAAGTTCCTTGGCTTATATTTAGGCTCAATGAAAAATTGTACACTGTAAACAGCAGAACAATAACGTCAATTGTAATTAAACCCGCTGAGAATACATATGTACCAAATGTTTCTAAATACATTGCAGGGCTTATTCATTTAAGAGGAAAAGTGGTTCCCTTAATTGATTTGAAGCTGTTGTTGAATATTAAGGCGTCAGGTGAAAAAACCGATGAAGCAAAGGAAGCCAAGGAAATGGTTATAGTGTTGGAAAAGGATAATTTGATTATGGGTTTTATAGTTGATGAAGTTTTATCCGTAGAAAATATTACCGCTTATGAAGAGACTGAGGAAATTAAAAAAATGTATGATAATGGCTATGTAACGGGAGTGGCAAAAGGACAAAAAAGTGACGATGTGCTTTTGGTTCTGGATGAGGAAAAAATAATGCTCAATGCATAAATTAACATTAATAAAAAGACTAAACTTCTTTATGTTTGTGCCGAAGAATATTTTGAAAATAAATGGCAGGGGTGATTGGTGATTTATGAAAATCCAAAATATAAACAATTATATGAATTATAAAAGCAATATTAATCCGATTAAAAAAGATGAAGTAAGCAAAGACAATAAATATGACGTAATAGAAATTAAAAACAAGAATGCATGCGACAAGCAAAGCTTAAGCGTAAATTCTATTAAGAAAAACATTGTATCAAAGATTAACGAAGAGACAAATACCGATAAAATTAATAAAATTAAAGACAGTATAAATAATAAAACATACAGTATCGATGTGGATGAAATAGTAAGAAAATTATTAAAATAGGGGTTAGATTATGGATACCTTATATGAGCTATTAAAGGAAAATTCCGAATTATACAAAATATTTTTAGATTTGGAATACAAAAAATATGATGCTGTAATTAAGAATGATATAAAAGCATTGGACGACATCGTATCAAAGGAACAAGCCTACTATCTTAAAATAAGAGGAATAGAACAAAAAAGAGAAAAGCTTATGGATTCATTGGGAATGACGGGCAAAACGCTGAAAGAAATAATTGATTCCACGGGAAACCATATACTTGAAGATCAATATGAAGAATTAAATAATACGATAACAGAATTAAAGAAAATAAACAGTCTTCTAAAAACCTTAATAAAAGTCAGACTCAACAGAATAGACAAAAAAATGATAAGTTTAGGTGAAAAAGAAAACACATATTCCAACGGGAAAAATAATAGCATTCAAAAAAGCTTATTAATTTCACATAAGATATAAAAGGAGAAACCATGCTAAGACCAACCTTTTTAGGATATAAAACCGCCACCGGCGCAATAAAAGTAAATCAATATATGCTGGACATAGTCGGTCAAAATATGGCTAATGTAAATACGCAGGGCTATACCAGACAGCGGCTTGACATTAATTCCGTAGCATTCAGTGCAAGTAATATGAAGTTAGGCACAACAGGTGTAATTATAGGACAAGGTGTTGAAGCTAAAGGTGTAAGCCAGTTCAGAGATTCTTTCTTAGACTTGAGATACAGGATGGAATCCTCCAAAGCGGGAAGTGAATATGTTCAATATGAGGCTTTAAAAGACCTGGAAAATATACTTGATGAAATACCAAAGGATGAGTCCCAAGGAATGTATGGTCTTGATGCTCAATTTTCCGATTTGTTAGGACAGCTTCAGTCTCTCAGACCCTCAGACCCCGTTTCGGAAGGGGTCGTCAGAACATCCGCTCAAATGCTTGCGCAAATGCTGAATAATTACTCTCAAGGATTAGAAACAATAGAAAAACAACAATTCAGTTATTTAAAAGACGGTGCCATTGTTGATGTTAATCAGATATCTGAAAACATCGCTAAATTAAACAAGCAAATAAGAGAAAGCAATATAAGCGGCAACCCCGCATTAGAGTTAAATGACGAAAGAAATGTGCTTATTGACAAGCTTTCTGCCTACCTTGACATAGAGGTTGATGTAGAACCCCTGGATATAGGAGGAGGAAAAACCATTGATGAATTAGTTATCAGGTTAAAAGGCACAGATATTGAATTAGTTAATAGGAATTTCAGCAATACGGTTACAATATCGGATGCTACAGATATCACTAAAATAAATATAACCCAGTTTGAAAAAGATGCAAGCGGTTATGTTATTTTGGATTCAGATGGAAAGCCGGAGCATGCTGCTGATGAAAATATTACCTCAACAATAACCGGCGGTCAAATAGACGGTTATCTAAAATTTCTTAATGGTAAAGGCGAATTTGCCACCAATGATGATACGAAGGAATATGATAAAGCGTTTGATATAAAAGGCGTTCAGTATTATCAGAATATGTTAGATACATTGGCTAACAAATTTGCAGGCATCATGAATGAGTTAAACAAAAAGCCGGAAACATTTAAAGCCGATGGAACTGTGGATGAATGGAAGGAAAAGCCGCTGCTTGAAGCAAGAGGGGGCGGTGAAATAACCGCAGGAAACATAAAAATTTCAGATGATTGGGCGAAAGCAACGGATTCCTATATAACAAATACAATTGTCAAATCTGACGGTGACAGCTCCGGAGCAAAAGATAACATATTAAGAATAATAGACAGCTTTCAAAAATCAGAGGACTATACTACAAATATAGATTTAGACGGAAACGGAACTGTAGAGGACGGCGAAAAAAGACCGTTATTTAAAGGAACATTTCAGGAGTTTTTTACTTATACATCTACAAAATTAAATCTTCAGGTTAAAAGTGCGGAAACATCCTATAAAACATATGCGGAAACACAGTTTCATATAGATTATGCAAGAAAAAGCATGTCAAGCGTCGATTTAAATGAAGAAGGAGTTAATTTATTGCAATACAGCAAATCTTACAATGCGGCTGCAAGACTGATGACAACCTTAGACGAAATGTTAGATACGCTGATTAACAGGATGGGAGTGTAGTATATGAGAATAACAACCGGTATGATGTCAAACAGATACATAAGAAACTTAAATAAATCATCAAATCAATTGAATTATTTATATGAGCGGGTATATACCGGCAGAAAATTTTTCAAAGGTTCAGAGGATCCGGTATCTGCCATAAAAGCATATAAGCTCAGAAGAGAATACAGGACAACCGAAATTTACGATACGAACATACGGGATGTGGAGTCGTTTTTAACGGAAGCCGAAACTAATTTGATGCAAATCAGCGATAACTTAGAGAATGTTTATACCTCCCACATAAAGGGCATAACCGGAACCGTGGGTCCTGAAGAAAGAGAAATTATTGCAAAGGAACTTGACAACCTGCAAAGCTCCATATTGGCATCCTTAAATGCCAAGTTTGAAGACAAATATGTTTTCGGAGGAACCAGCAATCAGCTGCCATTTACATTGGAAGATGGCGAGTTGTATTTCAAGGGCTACAATGTGAATACGGGAGAAGATAAAGACGGCAATGTAGTTGATTTTGATAAATTGGCAAATGAATCAATAAACGTTGATTTGGGCTTGGGGATGACATTTGACGGCGACAAATTAAATAAGGATACGGTATTTGACATGTCCATGTCCGGTTTGAAATATATGGGCTTCGGAGAAACGGGCGGTATATCAAATAATCTGTATACTTTAATAGGAAATATAAAGGATGAATTGAGAAGCCCCAACTTTTCCATAGAAAATATAAAACCATACATAGATAGATTTGAACAGCAAAAGAAACAGGTATTGGTTAATGTAACCGATATTGGAGCCAAAGCTAATTACTTGGATTTTCTAAAGTCAAGAAATGAGGGAATGCAGGACAACTTAAATGAAAAGCTTGTTGACGTAGAAATGGCTGATCCTGCCGAAGCAATAATGGATTTTAAGATGCAGGAATATTACTATAATTCAGCGTTGGCGATGGGTAATAAACTTCTGCAGAACAGTTTTATAGATTTTATGAAATAGGAGTGTATATATGATAGCACCGCTTTTAGAAATAAAAACAATTCCGATGTCATTTGAATTTAAAATCAATAAAGCCAGCTATGAGATAGCTAATGTTAATGCATCGTTTGAAATGAAAAGAGACAAGGGCGGCCTGCAGATGAAAATGAGGCCTACCAAATTAAATATTGATACTGTCGAAGCGAGATATTCTGCCGGAATTAAAAGCGTAATGAGAGCAGTTGAAGATTATGCCAAAAAGGGTGTCCAGGCTGCATACGAGGCAACCGCAACCTATGCAAAAGAAGGCAATCTCATGTTAGATATTAACATCATGGATAATCCGATACCCGAAATAGCCATGAGAAAGATTATCAGTGAATTTAATTTTAATCTTGGATTCATGCCTGAGACAGGACCTGATATTTCTTGGGATATAGGCGGAATTTCCATGAATTTTGAAATGGATAAGCTGAATTTTGACTGGAATATCGAAAGACCTCAAATTAATTTTATACCGGGCAGCATAGAATTTATCATAAAAGAATATCCGAGCGTAGAAATTAATTATATAGGTACCCCAATTTTTGTACCGCCAAGTGCGAATCCTAATTATAAGGAGATAGATACCCTTGTATAAAGAAAAGGTTATTAAAACAAGAGATTTTGGAGAAATCACAGTCAAGAAAGAAGATATAATAAGTTTTACCAGCGGTATATACGGGTTTGAGGATTACAAAAGATATATAATATTGAAGGATAATCCGGAGGATGATGTATTGTTTCTTCAATCACTTGATAATATGGAATTATCATTTGTGCTGATTGATCCCTATGCAATTTTTAATGATTACAATCCGATATTGACGGAAGAAGATTTATATGAATTAAATACAGCCAAAGAGGATGAACTAAAGTATTTGGCGATTACAATTATAAAAGAAGACGTGAGACAGTCTGTGGTTAATCTTAAAAGTCCTGTTGCAATTAATCCCAGGCTTAGAACAGCTAAGCAAGTTATACTTCAAAATTCATACCCGCTCAGATACAATATTTTGTCAACTGAGGAGGGCAATAAATGTTAGTAATAAAAAGAAAAGTATCAGAATCGATACTTATTGGCGATGATATTGAGATAATTATATCAGAAATCAGTCAGGACAAAGTAAAAATTGCAATCAATGCTCCCAAGGATATAAAAATTACAAGAAAAGAATTAGCGGAAACTTGTGAATTCAATATGCTTGCTTCCGAGAAAATAAACAAAATCAGTTTGGACGAGGTAAAAAGCAAATTAAATAGTTTTAAAAAATTCAAATAATTACATTTATGTAACAGTTTAACGTTGCAAGGTATAATTATTAGCTATTTGTGTGCAAAAAAATATGAAATTTACAGAACGTGGGTATTAATGCAATAGCCATGTTTTTTTTGTTGTGGTAATTACGGAGGTAAA
>DAIMMU010000002.1:0-49265 GCA_036720515.1 Sedimentibacter sp. | reverse complement strand
GCTCTAATATTGTAATGGCACTGCAAACACTTGTCAGCAGAAACATATCGCCATGCAATTCTGCTGTATTTACTGTTGGAAGCATACATGCCGGTACAAGTGGAAATATAATACCTGAAACAGCTAAAATGAACTGCATATCAAGAACTCTTGATTCAAAAACAAGAAAGTTTTTACAAAGAAGGGTTGTAGAAATAGCTGAAAATATAGCAAAGTCATACAGAGGAAAGGCTGATGTCAATATAGTTGAAAGTTATGGTCCGTTGATAAATGATGACTCCATGGTTGATTTGGTAAAAGAAGCTGCAATTGAATCTATTGGTATAGATAATATTATAGTTTTAGAAGAACCTTTTTTAGGGACGGAAGATTTTTCTTATTTTGCAGCTGCCAAAAAGGCTTGTTTCTTTAATTTAGGAGTAAGGAATGAAGATAAGGGATGCATATATCCTATTCATAGCAATAAGTTTGTTGCGGATGAAGACTCTATCTCTATAGGTATAAGAGTATTTCTAAATTCAATATTAAAGTTCTTTGAGTAAATATTAATTGTTATAAACTATGCCCTGATATCAAATTGATAACGGGGCATGGTTCTCAATAACTTTAGTAATTATTTAAGATAAGTTTTAGAAGTATTTTACTTAGAAAGGAATGGTTTTAATGTTTATCGATAAGGAAATTGGAATTAGAGCATTATATGGGGGATTATTATTAGGTGGAGGGGGTGGAGGTAGTTTTTCCGGTGGTATGGAAATACTGAACACTCTATCGGAATTAAATCAAATTACTTTGCATAATATTGATAATATTAATGAGAATTCAATTATTGTAACAGCATCGTTAGTTGGATCTCCTGCATCAAATAATAAATTTGTAGGTATATACCACTACATGAAAGTATACGAAAACTTGATTAAATTATATGACAAAAAAATAAGCGGAATTATTACAAATGAAATTGGTGCACAAACTATTACCAACGGTTGGATTCTATCAGCTATGACTGGCATACCCATTATAGACGCTCCCTGTAATGGGCGAGCTCATCCTACCGGTGCCATGGGAAGTATGGGATTGTCATGCATAAAAGAATATAATTCTCTTCAAGTATGTGCAGGAGGCAAAGGACAGAATGAGATTGAGCTTTCCGTTAGCTCAACGATTGAAAGGTCTTCAGGTGCTGTACGTAATGCGTCTATATTAGCAGGCGGATTTGTTACGGTATTAAGAAACCCCGTTACCGCAAAATATGTGAAAAACAATGCTGCAATAGGAGGGCTATCATATGCCATTAAACTTGGCGATATTATTTATAAAAATATCGGAAATTTGTACAACATAATCAACGGATTAATAGATGCATCTAATATGGATGTTATATGTACAGGAAGGATATGTGATTTATCCCTTATAACAAGAGATGGATTTGATGTTGGAGATTTTAATATTGATTCTGGTAAAAAGAAATATAATATTACATTTTGGAATGAATATATGACTGCAGAAAGTGACAATGAAAGATTGGCTACATTTCCTGAACTTATAGCAATATTTGATCAGGAAACAGCTTTACCTATAACAAGTGCTGAAATAAAGAATAATATGAAAGTTATATTGACTAAACTGCCTATCGACAAAATAATATTAGGAAAAGGGATGAGTGATTTAGCATTATTTAAACAGGCTGAAAAAGTAATAAATAAAGATTTGATCAAGTATAGTTTTGAGGCACGGAGTGAAGATGGGAAAAATTAAAATAGGTTTTATTACCATCGGTCAGTCTCCGAGGAAAGATATAATGGAAGAAATACTCCCGGTATTAGGTGACGGGTTTGATATAATAGAAATTGGCGCATTGGATGGATATTCTTATAATGATTTAATCAATAAATTTTCATTAAATAAATTTAAGAATATTTTGGTTACAAAATTATTAGATGGAAATGAAATAATGATAAATGAAGAATACCTTAATCCTCTGGTACAAAATGCTATTAATATTTTAGAAAGAAAAAGCGTAAATATTATTGTAATTCTGTGTACCGGAGAATTTAGCAATTTAAATAGTAATGTGATCTTAATAGAAAGCAGTAATGTTACTAAAATGGAAATAAATAAATTGAGAACAAATTATAGTGTCGGCATTATTATTCCTGATGACAAACAATATGAACAAATGAAGAAAAGGTGGGATATTGAGGCTGTTGATACTGAATTACTATTTCTTTCTCCATATGGAAGCCAAGATGAAATTGAATATTTGGCAGAAGAAATTAAACGTAAAAATTGGGACTATGTCTTTTTAGATTGTATGGGATATTCTAAAAGAACAAAAGACTTATTAGAAAGATTATCAAACAAAAAAGTATATTTATCCCGATTTATTGTTGCTGAATATATAAGAGATTTACTCGAGATGTGTTAATATTCTTTGTTTATTAAAAGGTTTGAATTTAAAATAATTAAATTGTATATTAAAAATGTTTATGCTAATATAAGAAATAATTTATATAAAAACTTAAGGAGTTATTGTAAATGATTATAGAAATTAAAAACAACACATTATATTTTGACGGATGTGATACCGTTGAATTGGCTAAGCAATACGGAACACCCCTCTATGTGATGAGTGAGACATCAATAGTTGAAAAATGCTCCGAAATAAGAGAAACATTTCTAAAAAAATACGAAAGAACCAGAGCGGCATATGCTTCAAAAGCATTCTTAACGATTTCCATGTGCAAAATTATTGAAAGAGAAGGTCTTTGCTTGGATGTTGTTTCGGGCGGAGAATTATTTACGGCAATAAAGGCAAATTTTCCTTCTGAAAAAATCGAGTTTAACGGCAACAATAAGTCTGTTGAAGAGTTGAAATTGGCAGTTGATTACAATATCGGCAGAATTATAGTTGACGGGCTGGATGAATTAAGTTTAATAGAAGAAATATGCAAAGAAAAAAATAAGAAAGTAAATATACTTTACAGAATTACTCCTGGAGTTAAAAGTGACTCACATGACTATATTGTGACCGGCAAAAAGGATTCGAAGTTTGGAATTCCATTAGATGATGAAGTGATATTTCCTGCTGTAGAACAAGCGATTAATTCATCACATGTTAACTTTATGGGATTTCATTTTCATGTAGGCTCACAGCTTCATAACAACGAATCGCATATTAAAGCATTGGATACGGCATTAAAACTAATTAAAGACACTATTGATAAATTTGGCTTTGTTACACCTGAATTAAATGTAGGAGGCGGTTTCGGAATCAGGTACACAGATGAAGATGATAAAAAACCCTTTGCATATTTCCTTGACCCAATGATGGAGAAAATTGAGAAGTTTTCAAAAAATTTAAATATTAAAAGACCTGAAATAGTAATTGAGCCGGGCAGGAGCATAGTGGGAGAAGCAGGAATTACTCTATATACTGTAGGAACCATAAAGGATATAAAAGGTATAAGAAAATATGTATCGGTAGACGGCGGAATGACGGACAACATAAGACCTGCTCTATATCAAGCCAAATATGAAGGAATAGTAGCCAACAAAGCAGGAGAACAAAGGACGGATATGGTAACCATAAGCGGAAAATGCTGTGAATCCGGGGATATTCTCATAAAGGATGCACATGTTGCAGAACTAAGAAGAGGAGATATCTTTGCGGTATTGTCAACCGGAGCATACAATTATTCAATGGCAAGCAATTACAATAAAAATCCTATTCCGGCAACCGTGTTGGTTAAGGAGGGCAAATCTGATTTGATTGTGAAACGACAAAGTTATGAGCAGATGATTGAAAATGAAATAATACCCGAATCTTTGAAATAAAAGAGGTGTAAAAATGGAATTTACAAAAATGCAGGGAGCAGGCAATGATTTTATAATTATTAATAATATGAAATTAAATATTCCTGTTGATGAATTGCCTTTAATCGCCAAAAGAGTGTGCAAAAGAAAAGTATCCTTAGGTGCGGACGGTTTCATGGTTGTTGATTATCCGGAGGGGGAAGCGGATTTTAAAATGCGTTTTTACAATTCTGACGGAAGTATAGGTGAAATGTGCGGAAACGGTGCAAGGTGCATTTCGCGCTATGCATATATGAATAATATTGCGGGCAAGAAAATGAAATTTGAAACAGGAGCCGGAATAGTATATTCGGAGGTTCTTGAAAAAAGACAAATAAAAGTTCAGCTTAATAATCCTGAAGTAATTAGACTTAATAATAATATCGTAATAGACGGCGTTATATATGAATGTTCCTATATAGAATTAGGAAAACCCGGACTTCCGCATGCGGTTGTAAAATATCCGAATTTAAAGGATGCGGGTGAAAAAGAAATATTTGAAACCGGAAGAAAAATAAGATATTATAAGGGATTTGAAAAGGGAGCAAATGTAAACTTTTATGAAGTTATAAATGACAGCACCGCACTGGTAAGAACATATGAAAGAGGAGTGGAGGATTTAACGTTAGCCTGCGGGACCGGTTCGGCATCCGTTGCAGCAGTTCTTATGCTGAAAGGTTATCTGAATGGAAATAAAGCAACAATAATTGTAACCGGCGGACAGCTGATTATTGAAGCGGAAAAGGTTAGTGGCAATATAGAAAAGCTCTATCTGACAGGAGATACAAATATAGTTGCGGAAGGTAAAATATTAGACGAAGATTTGAGTGAAACACTGTAATAGTGAACTTATTAATAAAATTTGCATGGACTGTCTGACTTCTCCTCGGTACTGTTCCTGTTTATATACATAGAAGAAACGGTTATTCGTAAGATAGATTATAAGACGAAATGGTATTAATTTGAATAAACAGTTGCAAATTAATACTATTTTTTATATTATTATTACAGAAAATAGCTGTGTAAAAATTGAAGCTAAAGCAGCTTTAGGTCAGGAGGAGAATATGAAGTACAGTATAAGTGATATTGCCAGAATCTTAGGAATAACAACAAGTGCTGTCCGATACTTTGAAAAAGAGAACTTAATAAGTGTGGAAAAAGATGAAAATGGGTTTAGGCTTTATCATGTGGTAGATATTTTTCGCCTGTTATCATACAAGAAGTATAGAACCATGGGATTTTCAATGAAGATGGTGGTAAAGCAATTCGGAGGCAGCGAAAACGACAGAAAAATTATTCAGTCCCGAGTTGAAAAGCAGAAACAAGAAGCTTTAAAAAAATCAGAATATTATAAAGATCTTGCTGATTATATAGACGAGCATTTGAACAGTATTGATAGGATAGATAAATTATTGGACAAATATGAATTTACAATGTCGCCGGCTATGACATTCATGCATGGCAGTGAATGCGGATGGCTGCCCAAAGCTCCGGAGGAGCAGCAAATTGTGCACAAATGGGTTGACGCAATGCCTGCCACACGTCTTTCGGTAATCTTAAACATGAAAGATGTAAACAAAGGATATTTTGCTTATTCTGCTCCGCCGGAAGTGGTACGTCATCTTAGCTTGCCGACTAAATTACATGTGGAAGAACTGCCATCCACTTCATGTCTTCACACCATAACTGTCTCTGATGACAGATTCAGCGAAGAACCTCATCTTGCGTTTGTAGGAGCATTGGAATATGCAAAGAAAAGAGGCTTTGAAATAAACGGAAAGCCTTGGGGGCATATATTGTTGGTAGAAGTGGCACAAGGTGCACGGCTTAAACCTTATGTGGAGCTTTGGATTCCAATATGCTGAAAAAATAAATATTATAAAAAATCGCTTGCGTATAAAGTAACTTTATGACTTATAATGTGAAACAAATGAGATAGCTATAACTTTGATTGTTTGGTATTTTACAAACGATCATCTCAAAATTCACTAATAAGGAGATTGTTATGAGAAAAAGAGTATTATCGATTTTAATGGTATTAGCATTAATATTAGTTTCAGGTTGTCAATTATCTCCTGATTCTAATACGGAGCCTTCGGCGGAAACCGGAAATCCCGCAGAAGGAAAGGAGAGTTCTACGCTGACTGACGGTAAATACACCGCATTTGCACAGGGCAGAAACGGCAAAATTACCGTTGATGTGAGTATTGCATCTGACAAAATTACTGCTGTTGAGGTAGTTGAGCACAGTGAAACTGCAATAATATCAGATCCTGCGTTCGAAAGGGTACCGAAGAATATTGTAGAATATCAATCACTGCAGATGGATGCAATATCCGGTGCAACTTTTACTCGAAATGCAATTATATCCGCAACAGCCGATGCAATAAAGCAAGCCGGCGGAGATGCATCTGAATGGAAAAACCGTGAAGGACAACATTCGGAAACAGGAGAAACCATCGAGAAAACTGCTGATGTTATTATTGTGGGAGGCGGAGGTGCCGGCCTTGCTGCCGCTGTTTCGGCAATTGATCAGGGTGCCAGCGTGATTCTTATTGAAAAAACTTCTGCTCTTGGAGGAAATACCCTTCTATCCGGCGGTGTGCTAAATGCTGCGGATCCAGAATGGCAGGCGAATGCTGCTGCTGATACAGGCGAAGCCGAAGAGCTGAAAAATTGGATGGACATGGATGTTGATTCATTTCCTGAAGAATACCGTGAAACTTTCATAACATTACAGGGACAAATTAAGGAATATTTAGCAGGCAGCAAGGATTATCTGTTTGATTCTACAGAATTACATATTATCCAAACTTATTATTACGGAGCACGTACGGGTTTAGACGGGTCGAAAATTTACGGTAACTTTGAGTTAGTAAAAAGCTTGGCGGAAAATGGTCTTCCGACAGTTAATTGGCTTACGGAAAAAGGTATTGAATGGCAAGCAAATGTAAGCGAACCTGTGGGTGCGATGTGGAGGCGTGGACATACTCCGACAATGCCAAAGGGTCGCGAATATACAATTAAACTCGGCAAAGCAATTCTTGACAGCGGCAATGAATATATGACAGAAACAGCAGCCAAATCACTTATAGTTGAAGATGGAAAGGTTGTTGGTGTTGAGGCGGAGCAGTCAAACGGCACAAAAGTTGTGCTGCGTGCCAATAAAGGTGTAATATTGGCAACGGGAGGCTACGGAAGCAATACTGCCATGGTTCAGGAATATAATAATTATTGGGACAATATTCCGGATAATTCTAAGACAACAAATGCTTCAGGTTCCACGGGAGACGGTATAAAAATGGCTGCTGCTGTAGGTGCAGATCTTACAGGTATGGGCTTTGTACAGATGATGCCTGTATCAGATACTAAGACAGGTGATTTGTTTACGGGTTTAATTCCCAGGTTTGCATCCAGCTATATATTTGTAAATAAAGAAGGAAGAAGATTTGTAGATGAAGGCTCCGAGCGCGATGCTCTATCAAAGGCAGCTTTTAAACAGACCGACGGCGCCTTCTATATGATAGCGGATGCCGATATTGCCGAAGAAGCAAAGTGGCTTACAGATCCCGAGGTAGAGGTTGAAAACGGCAGGGCATATAAAGCTGATACTTTAGAAGAGCTTGCAAAGTTAATAAAAGTGGATCCTGCAACCTTAGTTGAAGAAATGGAAAAATATAATTCATATGTTGATTCAGGAACAGATCCCGAATTTGGAAAGGCATCATTCTTGCAAAAAGTTGATACTGCCCCCTATTATGCAACTCCAAGGTCTCCTGCAATCCACCATACTATGGGAGGGTTGGTTATTGATGCGGAAACTCATGTGTTAACCGAAGACGGTTCAATAATTGCCGGTCTTTATGCGGCCGGCGAAGTAACCGGAGGCATCCACGCAGGTAACAGATTGGGAGGAAATGCAATAGCCGATATTATGGTAAATGGCAGAATTGCAGGCGCCAATGCAGCAAACGGAAAATAAATTATAATTATAAAAAGCATGTATCCTTTTGGAGGTCTTCCAATAAGGATGTTTACAAAAGTCATAGTTGTTTCGCACAAAACGATTACCGATGAATTGTAAATAAGCCAAAGTGCCCTGCCGTGGATCGGCAGGGTTCTCTTATGTATTAACATATGTATTCGGGCTTTGCATATGTTCCAAGCCTTGTTGTTTCACCCTTTGGTGCCTACCCTCTTGCATATCGTGCCGGATACCATTTTTGAAACCATGCCGTAAAAACACCCATCAGTGTAGGCAAGATAAAGTTAATTAATCCTGCATAAAAAGGAAGTTCTGTTCTCACCAGGATATATGTCCAAATGGGTGTGACAAGGTACAGTGTCCCCCAAGCGAGCGTCAGAATCCGGTTTGTACTGATAAACAGTGGGTTAGAAAAAGCTTTTTCTCCGCCGTAGTTATTTGCACTGTAATTGGCAGTGAGGGGTATCTTTGGAAATGAGCCAATAAGCCACATCAGACCAAAGAGCAAATAGCTGACGGGAATAATAAGTCTTGCATCCGCACCGAGCAAAATCGCCAGTGAAAGCCCCGCCACAACAGGGATGCTGATTTGCTCGTAAACAACAGGACGAAATACAATCCATAGCATCGGAATGAGCGCCGCCACCACAATACCGAGTGCACCGCCGGCAATGGGATTGATTTCGATTGCCACCCAAATGACAATCCACGGCACAAGTAGCAGCAGCATATTGGTTTTGTGCTGCAGTTTACGTTCCGTTGGTTTTAGCGGCGTTTGCTCGCCAAACAATTCGTCCCATTTTAGCATAAGGCTAAAATCACCAATGACTTTATAAAGCCGCTGAAACAATGCGTCCTGGCCAGTCATTTCCCCACGAGCGATGGACCGCCAAACCGAGTACGGTGTTTCAATCCGCGTTGTGTACGAATTGAAATTGTCAGTTATAACCTCCGAACCTTCCTTTGTCAGCAGGATTTGATAGGTTTTGTCAATATCCGTATAATGAAACTCTATAATGCGCTCCACACCGTCCGGCTTATATAAAGCAGCCATCTGCTTTGTAAAACCGAAACTGTTGTCATTTACTGCTTCTAAATCGCCCTGTGTGTCCATTCCCCAAGAAGCATCTGCCATTTTTTCAAATACCTCACGAGGATAGAGTGGTTCTTCCAGTTCGGATTGCGTTTTAGAATGAATCCCTCCGGCAGCATATTCCGCCCCTGCTCGGCAGACGACTTCCAAATATGTATCTGTGCGGACCTTCAACTCTGGTACATGAAATAATTCCCCCTGACCGCAAAAAATTGCTGTATATCGGCTTCTGCCAAGAAAGTGATCAAACATCGAGTTGACTGCTTCATAGTTACCCTTTGGCGTCCAAAATCCGCAGGTGGAAATGACAATATGTTTCTGACGATGCAAATCATACCGCGGGGGATGCCCGCCACTCTCGGCTCCCTCCGACATAAACGGTAAATTCATCGGCAGTTGGCGGTCAATAAGGTTTTTCAGTCCACTGGGAACACTGAAATAATATAGCGGAAAAGACCAAACAATCACATCGGCAGCAATCATTTTGACGAGAATTTCGCTCATTTCATCGTTAATGACGCACTTCCCCGGAGTTTTATTCCAGCAGGCAAAGCACCCCAAGCAAGGATTGATCTTAGCTTTTGCCACATGAATAATTTCGGCATCCAAGCACCCGGCTCCCTCTAAAAAAGAGCGAGTTAGGCGCATCGTATTGCTTTGTTCTTCTTTAGGAGAACCGTTCAAAACCAAAACTCTCATTCCGTCCCCTCCTCTATGATGGCAATTGCTTTATTCGCCCAGTCAATGCTCGCATTATAGAATGATTCGCCGTAAAGGATAGAAAGATTCCAAAATTTCGATTTTTTATCATCGCTTAACGTCGTACCATATTCACAGCTTGCAGCATGAGCAGCTTTGAGAGTTTCCTTGCTTTCAAGACACTTGTCACGGTAGGTCTGCAGCATATTCAGTGATTGTTGAATGCTTACTTCCCCCGCAAAGAAAACACGCATAAGAAACGCGCTTTTTACACGCATTGCATCGGCAATATCTGGCTCTGGCAGCAACAGCCAGCTCATCAGCTCGCTTTTCCCACTGTCTGTTATGGTATATACACGCTTGTTTGGCTTTTCAGTTTGCAAAATGCGCTTACTGGTCAGCCAGCCGCTCCGTTCCATGGCATCTAACTCACGGTAAATCTGGCTGGCTTTTGCCTGCCAGAAGAACGCAAGAGAAGCCTTAAAAGCCTTATCCAATTCATAACCCGTCATTGAACCGTAATTTAAAAGACCTAATATGCCGTGTTTGAGTGACATACCTACACCTCAATTCGTTATATATTCAACAAGTTTATTATATAACTATAGGAATATAATGTCAAGGTAAACTTATTAAATTTTAATTTTGGAAAATTACGGCGCTCTACAGCCGTTTGAGCCAAGAGGACGAGCTTGCGGGCGAAAAATTTGCTTGCAATTTCTATAAATGCATGTATGATATATTTGAAATGAAAGTAATTAAAAAAGGAAAAGCAGGAGGTTGAATGTGTCAAACAAAATTGATACTATATTAAACGGCATTGAAAAGGATATTGAAGAAATTCTATACGAATATGTAAAAGCTCCGAGTTTTACAAATACAAGAAATGAAAAACAAGCGGAAGAGTTCTTTCAGTATTATTTTTCAACAGTTCCATATTTTAAAAATACACACGGCTCCTACGGTACTTATGAAATAAAAGACGATACATATAACAGGGCTGTAAGTTATGCGTTTTTAAAAGGAAAAGGGAATGATACTGTTGTTTTTGTTCACCATAATGATATTGTAAGCGTCGAAGATTTTAAGCTTCTTAAAAACTATGCATTTTCACCGGAAGAATTGAAAGAGCAGCTTATAAAAATAAAAAACACATTAAGCAATTCCACCAAGAAGGATTTGGAGGATGATACATTTCTGTTCGGAAGAGGTGTCTGCGACATGAAAGGAGGAGGCTCAGTTCAGATGGCACTTTTGAAAAGATACAGCGAGCTTAAGGATTTCAAAGGAAATGTTGTTTTGATCGCAGTTCCCGATGAAGAAAATCTTTCTGCCGGAATGCGGGCAGCGGTAAAACTTCTCAGCGAATTGCAGGATGATTACAACTTAAAATACAAACTTATGATTAATTCCGAGCCTCATGAAAGAAAGGATCCGGAAGTGGGAGTTTTTTCGGAAGGCTCTGTAGGTAAAATTATGCCCTTTGTTTACGTTCGAGGATTTTTGGCACATGCCGGAAAGGTTTTTGAAGGATTGAATCCCATTCATGTAATGAGTAAAATTGTAAGCAGGACTGAGCTGAATATGGATTTCAGCGATGTGGTTGGAAACGAAGCTGCACCGCCTCCGACATGGCTTTATCTTAAAGACAGCAAAGAGCAGTATGATGTTTCAATGCCCTTAAGTGTTATGGGATGCTTCAGCATATTGACATTGAATCAAACACCTCAAAGTGTGCTGCAGCATGTAAAAGTAATATGTGAGGAGTCCTTCGATCATGTTATAGACGATATGAACAACAGCTATAGAAGATTTGCAAAAGCCAAAGACTTGCCCCTTAAATATTTATTGTGGGAAACAAAGGTAGTTTGTTTCCAGGAATTATACAAAGAAGCAGAAGCTGCATACGGAGAAAAGTTCAAGGAAGATTATGCTATGAAAATGGGCGAATTAGCATATAGGCTTAAGAATGACGAGCTTACAATGATAGAATGCAATTTTGAGCTGGTTGAATTTACTTATGGATATATTGATGATTTAATGCCAAGAATTGTTTATGGCTTGATACCGCCATATTATCCAAATGTGGCTAACTTGTTTATCGATGATTTAGAGCCTGCAGTAGCTGATATGAGCAAAAATTTAAATGAATTTACGGAAACAGAATTTGGGCAGAAATATACGACTGAATATTTTTACACGGGAATATCTGATTTAAGCTATACAAATGTTAATATTCATGACAGCGAGCATATTTACGCTGCATTAAATGACTCCATGCCTCTTTTAGGACATGTTTATGATGTGCCTATAAAGCTTATAGAAAAAATATCAATGCCGTGTATAAACATTGGTCCATGGGGAAAGGACTTACATAAGCTTACGGAAAGAGTCAACAAAGAGGATTTGTATGTAAGAACTCCGAAAATTATTAATAAAGCAGTATCGCTGATTTTAGGCAATTAAAAATAAAAGCTGTGCTTATGTGGGCACAGCTTTTATTCTATGCTCCATTATACTTGAAATTGATTTTGGCATAATCAAAAATGTTTTAAACATAAATATTTCGGTATATACTATATTATATGTGCCTAATCAAAATAAAAATAAGGACAAGATATTATGGATTAAATTAAGGTATCATCAGGTAAGTTAGATAATGAAAAACAAAGATATAATACTTCCCGGGGAGGAAATTGAGTTTTCCCTTATAGAAAATTATGGAACATTTTAATTTGCCAAATCGTCTAAGTAAAAGGAGGTGTTATAATGAAAAGCAAAATTTTATGTTTGTTACTTATCATAACTATGATTTTCACGGGATGTTCTTCTTCTATAGACTTAATGGAGGACATTAAGCCAAATAATGAAATGGGGATGACACAGCCAATGGATGGAAACTTAAATCAGGCAATTTTAAATTTTACCTGGAATATGTTCAAGGAAAGCAGCAACAATGAAGGCAATTTAATGATTTCGCCGCCATCTGTTTATTTTGCTTTAGCGATGACGGCAAATGGGGCAGATGGGAAAACAAAGACAGAAATGCTTAAAGCATTAAGTGCTGATAATATTACATTGGATGATTTAAATGAGGGTCTCAAAGACTGGATGAATACAATAACCAAGAATAGAATCGCTGAGTTTTCCATAACAAATTCAATCTGGTACAGGGAAGGGTTTAAAGTAGATAAAGATTTTCTTCAAACTAATGCAGACTATTATGCAGCTCACGTACGAGGCCTTGATTTTGCTCAGAAGTCTGCACCTGACACCATAAATAACTGGGTTAAGGATGCAACAAATGATAAAATAGACAAAATTGTTGAGGAAATAAGCGATGACTTAGTTATGTATTTAATTAATGCTATTTATTTCAACGGGGATTGGAAATATGAATTCTCTGCCAACAAGACTCATAAAGGAACATTCAATACACCCAACGGAAAAGTGGAAACAGATTTTATGAACAGAAGAGGGAACATGGATTTTTTAGAATCCGATGGAGTAACAGGAGTTATACTTCCGTATCTTGATGAGCAATTTGCTTTTGTAGGATTACTTCCTGCGGAAGGCGAAACTCCCAGAGATTTAATAAACAATTTAACTGCCTTGGATTTGCTAAATCTGATGAAAAATAAGGAAGAGAAGAACATCGAGTTGTCCATTCCCAAATTTGAAAGCAGCTATGAAGACAGCTTAAAAAATGAATTGTCAAACATGGGAATGAAATTGTCCTTTCAGCCATATGATGCCGATTTTTCAAAAATGAATGAGTCCCGTTCAAAGGATTTGTTCATCAGTGAAGTTAAACATAAAACCTATATCAGGGTTGATGAAAAAGGAACAGAAGCCGCTGCGGTAACTTCAATCGGAGTAGTAGCAACAGGAATGCCCTTAGAGCTTCCGCATCTGACATTCGACAGGCCCTTCGTATACGGAATTGTTGATGTTACAACAGGTATACCGCTTTTCACAGGCATTATGGAGAATCCTGCAATTAAATAAAAAATACAAATTATATTATTTTTGAAGAATGAATAAAGTTGTTGAGCTATAATCAGTTCGGCAGCTTTTTTATTCAGTCTGCTCCCGGAATAAGCAAAATTTAGTTTAAAAAGTGTTTAATAAATGTTGATTAAAATAAAAAATATTATAAAATTATTTTTTAATAAACCCTTTTTTCCACTGTTAAAAAAACATGTCAATTGTATAATTGCTTCAATAAAGAAGGAGGTTTAGAACATGGAAAACGATTTAAAAAAACCATCGCTTGGTACCGCACTATTAATTGTGGCTTTTATGTTTGTTATTATCATTCTTCAGCTTATAGCAGCAGGTAGTCCCGATATACACTTGACATTGGTATTCTCAATTACATTTGCAGTATTACTGCTGCTGAAGAATGGAACAAAATGGTCTGTAATTGAAGATGGTATTATGCATGGATGCAAAATAGCGATGATTCCAATGTTGATACTGATGTTTATCGGGATGCTTATTCCAACGCTTATTGCGGCAGGAACAATACCGGCGCTTATTTATTATGGACTGAAAATTATTAATCCCTCAGTATTCCTGCTAACTGCTGCATTGGTATGCAGTGTTGCATCTCTAAGTACAGGAAGCAGTTATACAACCGGAGGAACCTTTGGTGTTGCTTTTATGGGTATAGGCATGGGTCTTGGCATACCGCCGGCAATGACAGCTGGTGCCGTAATTTCCGGTGCAGTTATCGGAGATAAATTATCACCGATTTCCGATTCTACAAATTTAGCGGCAGGTGTTTGTGAAACCAATCTTTTTAAACATGTTAAAAGCATGATGTATACAACTATTCCCGCTTTTATAATTTCATGCATACTTTATGCGGTTCTTGGCAGGAATTATAGTGCTTCTTCAATAGATACAACTGCAGTTGATGTAATATTGAACGGAATTTCATCAAAATTTAATGTCTCTGCTGGATATACACTTATCAGTATTATTCCATTGGCAGTAGTTATATTTATGGCAATTAAACAGGTAAGCGCTCTTGCTACAATGGTGGTAGCATCCTTGACGGCAATGATAATAGCAATGGTAACTCAGGGTTTTAGTCCGATTGAAATGATGGCATTTATGAATTATGGATTTAGTATTGATGTCGGAGTTGATGCAGTTAATGCACTTCTTAACAGAGGCGGGATACAATCTATGATGTGGACTGTTTCCTTAGGTTTTTTAGGGCTTTCCTACGGTGGTATTCTTGAAAAAAGCCGAACAATGGAAACATTGCTTGACAGTATGAAAGGACTTACGAAAAATGCAGGAAATCTTATTACAACACACGTAGTTTCTACGATTATTGTTAACTTATTATCTGCAAGTCAGTATGTGTCAATCATTATACCTGGAAGAATGTATCTTCCAGCATATAGAAAATTAGGCATAAGAAGCGATGTAGCTTCCAGAACCTGTGAGGACGCCGGTACAGTCACTTCTCCATTAGTGCCTTGGGGATTGTGTGGTGTATTCTTTACAGGAGTACTTGGAGTAAATACTATTGAATATCTTCCATATGCATTCCTGAGTTATATAACTCCGGTTGTTGCAATTATTTACGCATATACGGGAAAGTTTATTTGGAAGGAGGAAATTACAGGTACTGCAATAGATGTTAAGAGGGAAAATACCGCAGATGGTGCAAAATGATGAAGTATATTTATAAAATGTTAAAGGACAGTAGGTGAGCAAGATGTATAAAATCGAAAAGGATCAAACAACAAAGCTATTAATGGATTTAGTCGGTATTGATAGTCCGTATTTCGAGGAAGACACAATTATGGAGTATGTCCACAGCTGGTTTAAACAAAACAATATAGATGCCTTCATTCATGAGTATCATGAGGCAAAGGTCACTGATTTTAAAGGAAAGAATGTTGTTGTCAATTTAGAAGGTGAAAAAGGCGGTCCTGTAATATGTCTCAACGGACATTTAGATACGGTTAAACTCTGCAATGGCTGGACAGTTAATCCCAAAGGAGATTTGAGAGATGACAAGCTGTATGGGGTTGGAGCACTGGATATGAAGTCCGGCTGTGCAGCTACAATGATTGCTTTGAAGGCATTTGCCGAAAACCATAAAAATTTTAAAGGAAAAATAATTTCAACATATGTATCTGTTGAAGAAGGTCCTTACGGCTTGGGCACTAATGCTCTTATAGAAGAAGGATATATAAAGGATGTGGATTTTTCAATTATCACTGAGCCATCTGCAGGTTTTACCGGAAACTCATATCCTGATGTCAGTTTCGGAGCCCGGGGAGGATATGGTCTTGAAATTGAATTGTTCGGTGCATCAGCCCATGCAGCAACTCCCGAAAATGGTATAAATGCAGCTGAGGATGCTTCAAAAGTCATATGCGAGCTTAAAAATGTAGAATATATTGAGGATCCTCACCTTGGCAAGGGCTCAGCGTGTGTGGTGGCAGTTGAAAGCGACGGAGGGGCCTGTAGTGTTCCAGATTATGCAAAGATACGTTTATTCTGGCATATTGTAGTGGGAGAAAATGAAAAAACCATAACAAATGAAATTGAAAAAGCCATTGAAAGAGCCGATATAAAATGCAAATATAAGATTAAATTCCGAGATTCTCCTTCCGAAGGCTCAAAGGGATTTATGCCTTACAAAATTACAGGTGAAGAACCTATGACAAAAGCTTTTTTAGAAGCGGTTGAAAATGTCTGTCAAACAAAGCCTAACATTTCATACTTTCAAAGCATAGGAGATTTTAATTATTTAGGTTCAAGATTAGGTTCGCCTGCTGTTATTTTTGGTGCTGCAGGGAGCAACTTTCATGGAAGCAACGAATATGTGGAATTGGACTCAGTCGTAATAACCGCGAAAGTTGTTTATGCTTTTCTTGAAAAGGTGTTATGCTCATAATTTTAAGAAAATAATAAAAAGAAAAGTCTGACGGGCTTTTCTTTTTACCTCATATTGGAAAAGCTGTTTTCATATGATATAATTAATAAATGATTATATTGAATAAATATATTTTATAATGCGGCATTATTTGGAGGAAATCAGATGTGTGCGGATATTTTGATTAAAAACGGAAGATGCATGACTATGAAAGATAGAAAGATAGTCGAATGGATTGCCATTGAAAAAAACAGGATAATTGCCATTGGAAATGGTACGGAATATGAGTCATTCGTCGGAAATGATACAGTTGTTTTCGATGTGTGCGGCAATACTGTGCTTCCGGGATTTATTGACAGTCATTTTCATGTGGTTCAGACTGCTCTTGATTCTGTTAGCTTGGATTTGAGTAAAGTGAAAACTCATGTTGAAATGGGTGAAAAAATCAGAGAAGCTTCCAAAAGTTTTATGGGAGATTATATTCGAGGAATTCGTGTTTCGGAAGGCCAATTCCAAGAGAAAGTATATCCGGGAAGAGTTCTTATAGATAAATACTGCAATAATGTGCCTGTTGTGCTAAATTCTTTGGAGTATCAGGTAAGCATTCTCAACACATGTGCCATGTTATATTTCAAAATACCATTTACAGCTGAGGGCATTGAGATGGATAGCAAACAGATGCCTACAGGTTTATTCAGAAAACAAGCAAATGCTATTCTTAGAACAAATATATTAAAAAACATATCAGACAATACAAGAAAGGTTGCTGTTTCAGAGATAATGTCCACTCTTTTAATGAATGGCATCACTACGGTAAATGCAATGGAGGGCGGATTCATGTACAGCGACAAAGATGCAGAATTTGTTTTTGAACATGGGAGCGAATTTCCTATTGATATGGTGCTTTTCTATCAAACTATGGATATTGATAAAATTAAAGCTATGGATCTTAGAAGACTTGGAGGATGTCTTTATATAGATGGTACTTTTGGCGCCAGAACGGCTGCTCTTTCCTTTGAATATGCAGATTGTCCCGGCACAATGGGAAGCCTTCGCTTATCTCAGCAGGAGCTGAATGACTTTGTAATTAGATGTTATAAAAACAATCTTCAGTTAGCGTTGTATACGATTGGTGATAGGGCAATAGAATTAGCACTTAATGCTCATGAGAATGCACTTTATCAAACGGGCATAACAGGTCTTCGTCATAGATTAGAACATGCGGAACTTGTTACCGGCAAGCAGATTAAAAGAGCTAAGGACTTAAATATTATTCTTTCCATGCAGCCCACATATGAGACATATTGGGGAGGTAATGGAAAGATGTATGAACAAAGGTTGGGAGAAAATTACATGCGAACTAATCCTTTTAAAGAGATAACCGAAAATGGAGTAATTATATGTGGAGGCTCGGACAGCGATGTTACAGAGCCTAAGCCTCTTTTGGGAATTCATTCCGCTGTAAATCATCCTGTTTCAGAACACAGTGTTGATTTATATGAAGCCTTGGAAATGTTCACCTGCAATGGAGCTTATGGTATTTTTGAAGAAAATATTAAAGGTACTTTAGAAATTGGAAAATTAGCTGATATTGTGATTCTTGACCGGGATATCCTTCTGACACCGCTTAACCAGATAAAAAAAACAAAAGTGTGTGTGACAATTAAGTCCGGAGAAATTTTGTATAATAACCTTGGATGATAATGATTGGAAAAGGAAACGATATGTTAAATATATGCTTTTTGGGAAAATCTAAAATTGAATATGATGGCAAAGAAATTGAAGAACATCTGGGAAATAAGGCAACAGCTTTAATTTGTCTTCTTGTACTAAATGAGAGAAGATATTTAAGCAGAGAAAAAATCATAGGGTATTTATGGCCGGACAGCAATATAGAGGCTGCAAAATATAATTTGCGTTATAATTTATGGCTTATTAAAAAAAATATAACCGAGGATAAGAATCATAATTTATTTTTGAAGGTGGATAATGACTGCTGCGGCATAAACAAGAAATATGAATTCACATGTGACATTATTGATATAATGAAGTTTAAACCAAACAATGAGGATTCGGTAGAAAGTATATTAAAACTTAAAAAGCTGTTTCGAGGAGATTTATTAGAAGGATGCTATTTCAATAAATGTGATGAATTTAATGACTTTATCATATATGAAAGAATAAATTTTGAACAGCGCAAGGTTAAAATATTGCAACGTTTAGTTGAAGTATATCAAATGGATAAAAGATATGATGACTGTATAGATGTACTGAATGAAATTTTAGAAATTGAACCCTATGATGAAAAGATGGTACTAAAGCTCATGAACATTTATCAAAAAAGCGGGAAACGGGCTTTTGCAATAGACTATTTCAACAAATTCAGCTACAGTTTATCATGCAGTCTTGGTATAAATCCTTCTAATGAGCTTAGAAATAAATATAATGAAATAAAAATGGCTGTATCAGATTGCCAATCTTGTGATGAAACGATTAACAGTAATGTGACAGAGCTTAAAGAAAATTATCCGGATATAAAAATTATTTCTTATTGTATTAAAAATGTGGAATATTTTTGGATGGCTGATGTAATAGGTAAAATTATCGATTTAGGAGTTGATAATTGCTTTGAACGGTTGAGTCAAAAACAATTGATAGATTTAAGTTACATTCAGAGCGAAATATTAAAATTCTGCAATGAAAAAGTTGATATAATAGAGTATAAACGAGAAATAATTAGTGTGTGTATTATTAGTTCATTTATCAAGTTATTAGAAGCTGTATGCCATGAAAGAAATCTGACCATTATAATTTTGAACTATGCTGATATGGACGAAATTTCAGCAAATGTCGTGGAGTATCTCAGAAGGATACAAATGAAAGGATTAAATATTGTTGAAGAATAAGATGCTGTTGGGCTATAATAAGTTTAGCAGTTTTTTATGTCCACAAATGTCCACAGATTTTAAATAACTGTGGAAATAAATGTAATAGTATGATATAATTACAAGATAGATAAAAAGTATACTAATGTAATTAATAAAAATATACAATAGGAGGATACATAAAATATCAAATACTTTTAGTGGTGTTGAAATGCTTAAAATCGCAATATTATTGAAAGAGGAAGGAGCGGATTACTACCAAAAAGGAGCTAAAAATACAAAAGAGAAGTCAGTAAATTTTTATTAAGTGCAGCTTAGAATATATCATTTAAATATGTCGGTAAGTTTATTTATGTTAGTAATAATAACATGATGAATTATTTAAATTTGCAGTTTATGGATATATTTACATTTTGTTATGGGTTTTTCCAATATCGCCTTAGCAAGTAAATTTTACACGATTTGACATTAAGTTTTTACGGTGATAGAATTAAAATGTTGATATTTTATTAACAATTCTGACAATATTTATAACATAAAGAAATATACAATATAAGCAACTACATATGAATAAATTATACATGGCTAAACTAATTAGCTTTAAGGTGATAGTAATAACTTTTGTTATGCTATAAATAAAAATTTTTGGGAGGACTTTTTATGTTTAAAAAATTTACTAACGGCTGCGTAAAAGTCATGAGTAAATACTTGCCAGATGCTTTTATCTTTGCTATTGTACTAACTATTATTACATTTGTTGGAGGCGTTACTTTAACAGGTCAGTCTTCATTCGAAATGATTAAGCATTGGGCAGGACCTAAGGGATTTTTTGGTTTGCTGGCTTTTACCATGCAGATGGTATTGGTGCTGGTTTTAGGAAGCGCCATGGCTCAAGCACCGGTATTTAAAAGACTTTTGCAGAGAATAGCAAAAGCTACAAAGACACCGGTAAGAGGTATTATGATTACAGCATTTGTATCAGTTGTTGCATGCTGGATTAACTGGGGCTTCGGATTGGTTATAGGAGCTTTGTTGGCAAAAGAAGTTGCCAGAGAAGTTAAAGGAATTGACTACAGATTGTTAATTGCATCTGCCTATTCAGGATTTGTTGTTTGGCATGCTGGTATTTCAGGTTCCATTCCATTGCAGGTTGCAAATGAAGGTGCTTTAGCTGCAGTTGCTCCTGATGTATTCGATAAGACATTTACTATTGCAACAAGTCAGACTATTTTTTCACCTATGAACTTAGTTATATCTGGAATAATAATATTTGGTCTGCCATTTGTATGTAAGGCTATGATTCCAGATAAAGAGCATACAATTGAGGTTGATCCTGCTAGATTGATTGAACCTGAACCTGTTGTTGAAGAGCCGTCTAAGTTTACTCCGGCAGATAAAATGGAAAGAAGCAAAATTTTATGGATTATTATATTAGTTATGGGCTTTGTTTACATTATATATAATTTTACTAAGGTTGGATTAAATTTAAGCTTGGATTTTGTAAACTTTATATTTATGTATGTAGGTATTTTACTCCATGGAACATTAAGAAGGTATATTGATGCTATTAATGAAGCAGCTAAAAGTGCCGGCGGTATTATTCTTCAGTTCCCATTTTATGCAGGTATCATGGGAATGATGACAGGAGCAAATCCTGAAACCGGTATATCACTTGCTGGTGTAATATCTACTGCTTTTGTAAGCATTTCTAATCAAACCACATTCCCCTTGTTCACATTCTGGAGTGCAGGTATTGTAAACTTCTTCGTACCTTCAGGAGGAGGACAGTGGGCTGTTCAGGCACCTATTATGATGCCGGCAGGAGCTGCAATTGGTGTTGATCCTGCAAAAACAGCTATGGCTATTGCTTGGGGAGATGCATGGACAAATATGATTCAGCCGTTCTGGGCATTACCGGCACTTTCAATTGCCGGATTAAGCGCAAAAGATATAATGGGGTATTGCGTAATAACATTATTATTCAGCGGTATTGTAATTTCTGCGGGATTCATAATATTCTGACGTTTAAATTATTATAAAAAAAGTCATTTCCATAGCTATGGAATGACTTTTTTAATTTGTCAATTATTTATAGTAGCTTAAAATTTGTTTACTGCAAGTCGGCAGAAGCGGTAAAACATTTAGACAAGTGAACAAAAATGTGGTATAATTTAATTTAATTAACATTTAAAGGGAGGAAGTTATGGCATTTTTTACAACAAGCGATGGTGTTAAATTATTTTATAACGTTAAGGGTGAAGGAAAACCAATCGTATTGGTTCACGGGTGGTCTATGGACAGCACAGGATTTCAGGCTCAGATAGAAGAATTAAGTAAAAAATATAAAGTTGTTGTTTATGACCACAGAGGTCATGGTAAATCAGACAGGCCGGAATTCGGGTTAACCTTAAATCGCTTTGCAGTAGATTTAAGAGAATTGATTGATCATTTAAACCTTGACAACATTTTGCTGGGTGGATGGTCAATGGGTGCTTCAACAACATTTGAATATGTTAAAACTTATGGTGTTGAAAAACTTGCTTCTATAGTATTGTTTGATATGACTCCGAAACTATTAAGTGATGAAGAATGGAAGATGGGTCTATGGCATGGAGAATACACTTTGCAGAATGCATTGGACGACATGACTACGATGAATAATAATTTAGCTGATTTTATGGAGCCGTTTTTAAGAAGGGCAGTTCCATATTTTACTGATGAAATGATAGCACCAACCATGAAAGCAGCCCTAACAAATACACCTCATATTATGACTTCAATGTGGCTTGCTATGGCGTACAATGATTACAGGGACGTATTGAAAAATATGACAGTACCAACAATAATTGCGCATGGTGCTGCAAGTACATTGTATTCTAAGGAAACAGCACAATATTTGAATACGCATATACCTGATTCAAAGGTTGTTCCTTTTGAAAACTGTACTCACATGCTTGTTTTGGAAAATGCTGCAAAGGCAACTGAAATTTTAGCCGAAGCAGCAGAAGCAATGTAAAAAATAATATATAGCAATAGGTAACATTCATAAATATAAACATAAAACCGTTGAAGTTCAACGGTTTTTTTATTGCACTTTGAGGACGGGCTAAAGACATATCATCATAACCATTAATGATAGCCTTCTTTCACACCGAAATTCACATTGAATTACTTTGCAATATCAATAAATTGGGATATAATATGATTAAAAAAAGAAAGTAAAGGAAAATAAGGAGGTGAAAAAATGGCTGAAATTAAATATGAAATAACCGAAGAATTAGCTGTGCTTTCCGAATCCGCAAAGGGTTGGACAAAGGAGTTAAATATGGTCAGCTGGAATGACAGAGAACCTAAATTTGATATAAGAGAATGGTCACCTGAACATGAAAGGATGGGAAAAGGTGTAACATTAAACAAAGAAGAAATGAAAAAAATTAAAGATATTTTAAATAAAATAGATCTTTAAAAGATAAAAGACCTCCATATATAAATACGGAGGTTTTTTTTAGTGAGGAAGTTTTATGAACTTTAAAAGAGATATGTTTTTTAAACTAACTTCATATACTTATGAAATCTTTATACATAATCCAAAACCTTAACACCTACTTTATACCTATTGTGCTAAAATCAATTAATAAAAGTAATAAGGAGTTTAGCTTGAATATTTTAATAATAATATCGATGATAGCAATATTTTTTATTAATTTTATATTTATTGATAAAATTAATAGTATGGTTATTCCTTTTTTTATAATGGGGATGTTTATAAATCAAAATAAATATGTTATTAAATATACGAGAATGCGGAGATTTAAAATGTTTACGATAAAGAACATTAAACTTAATTATACGGAAATAATTGTTTTTGGAACTTTGATTCTTATTATATTCGGAGGGATTCTTCTTAGTTTGCCTATATCATCAAGAGAAGCGATATCGACACCTTTTATTGATTCATTGTTTACCGCCGCTTCTGCCTTTTGTGTTACCGGACTTATAGTTTATGATACTTTTACTCATTGGTCTACATTCGGACAGGTAATAATACTGTTGCTAATACAAATAGGCGGGCTTGGTTTTATGACAATAATAACATTGTTTTCAATGTTTTTAAGAAGAAAAATCGGATTGAAGGAAAGAAGGTTGTTAATGGAGTCTGCAAATACTTTGAAAATAGGCGGTATTGTACTACTTGTAAAAAAAGTTATAATAAGAACTTTTATATTTGAAAGCATAGGAGCCTTAATACTAACAATTAGCTTTTATCCTCAAATGGGACTTAAAGTAGGATTATTTAACGGAATATTTCATTCAGTGTCTGCCTTTTGTAATGCAGGGTTTGATCTGATGGGTAAATATGGACAATTTTCATCTTTGATCTCTTATGCGGATGATGTTGTTGTAAATATTACTATAATGGCACTTATTGCAATAGGCGGTATAGGATTTGTAGTATGGGATGATTTAGCAAGTAATCATTTGAGTTTTAAAAACTATCAGCTTCATACAAAAATTGTATTGGTAACAACAGCTATTTTAATTTTTGGCTGTGCAATTATATTTTTTATAATAGAAAGTAACCACAGTATGGAGGGCATGAGTATAAAGGAAAAGATATTAGCATCCTTATTTCAATCAGTAACACCAAGAACTGCAGGTTTTAATACAATCGATCAAAATAAATTGTCCGAAGGCGGAAATCTTTTAACAATGATATTAATGATTATCGGAGGCAGTCCCGGTTCTACGGCAGGCGGTATAAAGACAACAACTTTTGTTACATTGATGCTCGGAGCATGGTCTACTGCAAGGCAAAGTTCTGATATATCTATTTATAAGCGCAGACTTGAAACTGATTCTCTTAAAAAAGCAAGTGCAATAACCGTAATATATATATTTGCCGCACTTGCAGCAATAATGTTGATTAGCGGATTACAAGACTTTTCGTTGAAGGAAATAGCGTTTGAAGTATTTTCCGCTGTTGGAACAGTCGGATTATCATTAGGCATAACACCCTCACTCAACTCATTTTCAAAGATTATTATTGCTTTATTAATGTATGGTGGGAAAGTAGGTGTATTATCAGTAGCGGCAGTAATAGCTGAAATAAAAGAACCTGCTCCATTGAGCAGACCTTATGAAAAAATAATTATTGGATAGGATGGAGATATAGATGAAATCAATTTTAATTATCGGAATGGGCGCTTTTGGACGTCATTTAGCATTAAAAATGACAGAACTAAAAAATGATGTAATGATAGTAGATAAGGACGCAGCTATCATAAACGAAATGTCATCGGTTGTTACCGATGCTCAAATCGGAGATTGTACTAAAGAAGACGTGTTAAAAGCATTGGGTGTAAGTAATTTTGACGTATGTTTTGTAACTATTGGTGATACTTTTCAATCATCATTAGAAATCACTTCACTTTTAAAAGAGTTAGGTGCAAAATATGTAATTTCAAAAGCAAGCAGAGATATACAGGCAAAATTCCTTTTAAGAAACGGAGCTGACGAGGTTGTTTACCCGGATAAGGATATGGCAGAAAAATTAGCAATTCGCTGCAGTTCAAATAATATTCTTGATTATTTCTCGATAACAAATGAATATTCAATATTCGAGATTCCCGTAATGCAAAATTGGGAAGGCAGAAGTATTGAAAATATAAATGTTAGAAAAAAATATCATATAAACATATTGCTTGTAAAAAACGGAAGCAGCATAATGTCATTGCCTAAAGCGGATTATATATTCAAGGGTGACGACAAAATGATTGTTTTGGGAAGAGCGGAAGAAGTTCTGAAATTAGCCGATAATATTTAAAAAAGATGCCTTCTTGGCATCTTTATTCATCGGCAAATCTATAGCCTACTCCTATTTCAGTTAATATAAATTTGGGATTCGAAGTATCTTTTTCTATTTTTCTTCTTAAACTAGCCATAAATACTCTTATGCTTTTAGAATCTCCTGCTTCACCATATCCCCAAACCTCTTTGGATATTTGGCTGTGGGTTATAACTTTTCCACGGTTGGCGATTAATAACAAAAGAAGTTTGAATTCTATCGGAGTGAGATGTACTTCATTTTCATCAACATGAACTCTGTGCTTTTCGCAGTCTACTGTTAAATAATCGAATTTATAAACACTTTCGGGTAAATGGGCGGTGTCCCTTTCGATTAATCTTTCCATAACTCTTATTCGTGCAAGTAATTCCCCCATGGAAAATGGTTTTGTTACATAGTCGTTTGCACCGGCATCAAGTGCTGCAATTTTATCGCTGTCCTGTTCTCTTGCTGAAACAATTATTATCGGAATTTCTGAAACATCACGCACTTGTTTAATTATTTCTACTCCATCCATGTCGGGCAGACCTAAATCCAAAAGTATTATATCCGGATTTTCAGTGCAATAAGAAAGTATACCTTCATTTCCATTTTTACTTGTTAATATTAAATATCCTTTTGCTTTTAAAGCCATGGACATGAAATTAGCTATTTTTCTGTCATCTTCAATTATTAATATTTTCTTATTCATATTAATTTGCCTCCAATGGGAGCATAACTTTAAATACAGCTCCTCCTGTATTTAAATTATCTGCGGTGATTGTTCCGCCGTGAGCAGTTACAATTGCTTTACAAATAGTAAGTCCCAATCCGACACCAAGACTGCTGTCAACAATATTATTTTTACTCAAAGATACAAAACCATCAAATATATTATCAATAACGGATAAATCAATTCCAATTCCATTATCGGAAACTTCAAAAATTGCGTAAGCACCCTGCCTGCAAACTTTCAGATAAACTTGAGCTTCTTCTCCTGCGTGTTTATATGCATTATCCAAAAGGTTAACCAATACTTGAACAATAAGCCTTCCATCAACCAGTACAAGCACGATTTCATCGGGAAATGATACATGAAACCTGCCTGATGCTTTAAGATGCGGAACAAGTGTCAGTGTTTGATTTACAATATCATCAACTGCTTCGTAGTCTCTATTGACTATTAGTTTTCCTTCGCTGATGCGTGTCATATCAAGAATGTTTTGTACTGTCTTGATGAGCCAGTTTGATTCATCATAAATATCTGATGCTAATTTTTTTACCGTATCCGAATCTAAATTTTCATAGCTGTCTAATATAAATTCGCTTGCCCCCTTAATACTGGTAAGAGGTGTTCTGATGTCATGAGATATGCTTCTAAGAAAAGTACTTCTTAATCTTTCGCTTTCCATATCAATTTTAATTTTTTGTCTTTCTTCATATACGAGTTCTCTATCTAATACGATAGCCATTTGATGGATTATTGTCTTAATAATCATTTCTTTTTCCTGGCTTAATGGTGAATCAACATTGATTATCTGAACAGTCCCTGTTTGTTTTGCAACTCCCTTAATTGGCATTAAAAGTGTTTTTTCTTTTTGGTCTTCCTCATAATTATCCATTCCTTCAGTATAGTAAGTTTTTTCATCATTATCTAATTTTACACAACAATCATACCCTACATAATCTTTAATATAACCTATACCCTTTAAAATTATATTTTCATTACCTGTTACATTGAAAAAGCCTTTTGTTACTTCGTAAAGAAACCTTGCCGTTCTTTCATTACGTTTAGATACTTCTGTCTGATACTGCAATTTTGAGGTTATGGTGCTGGAAATTAAGGATGCAGTCAGGAAAAACATTATTAGAATTATATCCTGAGTGTTGTTTATTTGCAAACTATGTATCGGTTGAGTAAACAAGTAGTTGAACATAAAAACACTTATTATTGATGCGGCTGCACTGTATATATAGCCTCTCGTAACAATGCTGATGATTAAAACACCAACTATGAATACCATTAGTGTGTTTTCTTTACCTATTCCCAATTCGTTCATTGCAATTGACAATAATATGGATATAAAGCAAATTACTATAACACTTATTATGTATTTTTTATTCATAAATTTCTCCAAGGTTTTAATAATTATATTATATCACATTAAGGAAAAAAGACCATTCCTATGAAAGCGGAATGATCTTTATATTTAGTTGCCGTTTAATACTTTGACAATAAAGTTGTCTGCAGGCAGTATTAATGTTTTTTCACCCTTCATTGTAACCTTCAGAGCTTCTAAGCTTCTGATGAATTCGTAGTAATTAATTCTGTCTTCGGTAGAATAAGCTTCGGCTATAATTTTCATATATTCGCTTTCGCCTTGGCCCTTTAATTCTTCTGCTGTCGCAGATGCCTTAGACAGCAGTATTCCAACTTCCTTGTCTGTTTCATTAACTACTTTGCTGGCTTCCAAATTACCTTCTGCCCTGAAGCTTTCCGCCATTTGAGTTCTTTCTGAAATCATTCTGTTATATACGGCGGATTCATTGTCCTTCGGCAGGTCTAATCTTTTGATTTCTACCGCAACCGTGGATACACCGTAGTTTTCAAGCTGAGCATTAACCAATTCTGTTATTTTAGTATTAACATCATCGATAGACCGATTGTCGGAATTAATGATGGTAGTCTGATCCATCGTTCCCAATGTGTTTTTAACTGCATTGTAAACTACTGCATCAATACGGTTTTCCATTTCAGATATTCTTGATACTGTACGCATAAATGTATATGGGTCATCTATCTGCCATACTGTAAAGTTATCTACTACCAATGTTTTCTTATCACCGGTCAATACTTCCGACGGAGGAATATCATACATCATTCTATACTGAGGTAGTTTTTCAATTTTATCTAATAACGGAAGTTTGAAGTGCAAGCCCGCAGTATCTTGTATTTTAACAAACTTAGAGAATCTGGTTACATAAGCATATTCATTTTCTCTTACTATATAGGTTGAGTTGGTTAATGAAACTACCAATACAATTAATATAATTAATTTTAGAATAAAGCCAAATTTACTCTTCTTTTTAGTTTCCTGCATCAGTTTTCACCTCCGTTGCTTTCTGTAGTTGTTGTAAAGCTTTCTATCGGCAGTAGCTTTTGAACTCCGCCCTCTGACGAATCAATATATACTTTTACATTAGGCAGTATTTCTTCTATTGTCTCCAAATACATTCTTGTTCTGGTAATATCTTTATTTTTTGCATATTCCGTATACATTGAATTGAATCTTGCCACGTCACCTTTTGCTTCATTGATTTTGGATTCCTTGTAAGATTCTGCTTCCCTGATTAATTTATCTGCCTTGCTCTCTGCTGCGGGAAGAGTTTTATTTTTGTAAGCCAACGCTTCATTTATCCTTGTTTCTTTATCCTGCTTTGCTGTTTCAACTTCTTTGAAAGCTGCTATAACTTCTTGAGTAGGAGGCTCGCTGTCCTGGATTTTAACATCTAACAGCTGCACACCTAAGTCATAGCTTTCAAGCTTATTTACTATTTTTTCCTTAACTTCTGCCTGAATAATAGATTTTTCCGTTGTCAATACACCATCTACATTTTTGGAGCCTATTATGCTTCTTGCTGATGATTGGGCAATCATTTTTAAAATTTGCGATGGTTCGTCGGAATTATATAAATACTTTACAGGGTCGGAAATTTTCCATTCAATAAAAAAATCTATGTTTACAATGTTAAAGTCACCTGTGATCATTTTTGCTTCATCTGCCAATGAGGTAGATGAATAGCTGTTATCTTCATTATCGCTTGCATAACCAATTTGTAATTTTTGTGTTTTGTTTACTGCTACTTTTGTTACCCCCTGTATGGGATACGGAAGTTTAAAATGCAAACCGGCAGACTCCACGCTTGTAACCTTGCCAAGTGTTGTAACAACTGCCTGCTCCGTTTCTTCCACAGTATATTGACAAGACATTACTACGGAAACTGCAATAATTAACAGGGGTAAAATTAACAGAAATTTAAAATTTCCGGGCTTTACGCCAGGCTTTTTCTCATAATTCTGAAAGTCCTGAAAATCCTGGTTTTGAAAGTTTTTAGGTTTTTTTATTAAATTTAATAAATTAATAATGAAATTTCTAAAGTTCATTTAACCGCTCCTTCTTTACTATTTCAATAAAATTATATTATTACCGCTCCTAAATTATATCATACAATACAAACATTAAAAAGAAATTAATAGAATTTTAATATTTATTGAGAAAAAATTGAAAAAAATAATTATAAGGAAGAGGATTTAAAGCAAATAATTAACAGAATATTTCTATGCTCAGGGTGGAATGTTAGCTTTATAAACTTAACATTATAACTTATTGGACAGAGGTAATTATGCAGCTTAAACAAAAGAAATTAAATTTACATGAAATTAACGATGATATTAAATTATTGCTACTAAATGAAATAAATAATCATATTTTGTTGGATGAACAACCGTCAGCTTTCCTTAAATCCGTAGTATCTACAAAAATATTTAAAGAGTACCCTTTTCATATGCTTTCTAAGCTTAAGGAAACAGAGCAATCACCGATTCACCATCCCGAGGGCAATGTCTGGAATCATACACTGTTAGTGGTTGATCAAGCGGCAATTCAGAAAAACAGGAGCAGGGACAAAAAAGTTTTTATGTGGGCAGCACTTTTGCATGATATAGGAAAAGCCGAAACCACTAAAAATAAAAATGGGAAAATTACAGCATATAATCATGAATCGGTGGGAGCGGATTTATGTATAAAATTTCTTCGGGAATTTACCGCAGATGATGAATTCATTAAAAAAGTTGCCGGCCTTGTCCGGTGGCATATGCAGATACTTCACGTTGTAAAGGATATGCCTTTCGCCGACATTAAGGCTATGGCGGAAGAAACGGATATAAATGAAGTTGCTTTGTTAGGATTTTGTGACAGAATGGGGAGGACTAAGGTGGATATAGCAAAGGAAAAAAACAATATCAAAATATTTTTAGAAAAATGCAATTGTGTGATACCAAAGAAAGTAAATGATAATTAAATACATGTAATGATTTAAAAATATAGTGGCGGGTATAATCATATTACAAACAATAAAGGGAGGAAATCATGTCAAAACTTTTCACAAGCTTTAAATTAAAGGATATTGAAGTTAAAAATAGAATTGTAATGGCGCCGATGTGCATGTACTCAGCAAGCGGTGACGGAATTGCCAATGACTGGCACTATGTGCATTATACCTCAAGGGCTGTAGGAGGAGCAGGCCTTATATTACAGGAAGCCACTGCCGTAGAATCAAGAGGAAGGATATCTTCAAATGATTTGGGATTGTGGGATGACGGCCAAATAGACGGACTTAAAAGAATAGTCGGTGCTGTAAAGAAAAACGGTGCTTTGATGGGAGTGCAGCTTGCTCATGCCGGAAGAAAGTGTGAGGCTGAAGAGGAACAAATAATAGCTCCAAGTCCTATTGCTTTTAGCGATGAATACAGACTTCCTAAAGAAATGACGAAGAAAGATATTAAAACAGTAGTTGAAGCATTTCAGGATGCAGCAAGAAGATGCTTGGAGGTTGGATATGATATAATTGAAATACATGGTGCTCACGGATATATTATAAATGAATTCTTATCTCCGGTAACAAACAAAAGAACTGATGAATATGGTGGTACCGCTGAAAACAGGGCAAGATTTTTAAAGGAAGTTCTGCATGCAGTTCGTGAGGTGTGGACTCAAGAAAAACCATTAATCTTGAGGGTAACTTCGGAGGATTATGTTGAAGATGGAAATCATCCGGAAGATTTGGCCGAATTGATTAATTTAGTAAAGAATGAAGGAGTGGATATAATCAATGTAAGCTCCGGGGGGCTTGTAAATGTTGCGCCGAAAGCTTTTCAAGGGTATCAGGTAAAATTTGCGGAAATTATCAAAGAAGCGACGGGACTTCCGGTAATTGCCGGAGGATTAATAATTGACCCTCACATGGCAGAAGAAATTCTCCAAAATAACAGAGCGGATTTGATATTTTTAGGAAGAGCCTTGCTGAGAAACCCATATTGGCCGCTGCAGGCGGACTATGAACTCAGCAATGAAATATCCTGGCCAAAACAATATGAAAGGGCAAGATTGAGAAGAAGATAGACTTAGGTAACATAAAAGCATACTTAGTTAATATAATTAAATATGTAGTATAAAGTATAGGATATTTGTTTTCGCAGGCAATGTATAATCTGGTTTATTGACTTTAAGCAGTACAAGCTGTATTATTATTCCATGATAAAATATGTGGGGTATATTATGACTAACGTAGCAGCTTTTTTGTCTTATGTTATTATTACAACTTTTACACCGGGTCCCAATAATATTATGGCTATGACAAATGCCGGAAGATATGGATTTAAAAACAGTATCCGTTTTAATACGGGAGTGTTTTTTGGGGTCTTAATAATTATGGTATTAAGCAGTTTTTTGGGTGTAATGCTGTATAAATTAATTCCATCTATAAAGCCGATTATGACTTTCGTAGGATCCCTTTATATATTGTGGCTTGCCTGGAAGATATACAGGAGTAAGCCTCACTCCGAAGATGAAAGCAAAAATGACACCAACACTTTTTCTTCGGGACTTTTGCTTCAGTTTGTAAATGTAAAAGTAATTATATATTGTATTACAATTGTATCAAACTTTATAGTTCCGTATTATAATTCTGTTCTTGCATTAGGCTTTTTTTCGGTTATTCTGCCATTTGTAAGCTTTTTATCTACATGCAGCTGGGCATTGTTCGGCTCTGTATTTCATAAGTTTCTTGTTAAGCACGAAAGAACAGCCAATACCATAATGGCACTGCTGCTGGTTTACTGTGCCGTTTCATTCTATTTGTAGTATCCGGAAGAAACAATGAATGCAGGAAAGGATATTAAATATATAAAGTATAAATTAACCATAGAAAGGAGAACACATGTGGGACAGAGCAGAGCTTAAATCTTTGGCAAAGGAAGTATTGAAGAATAACTATTGGAAAGCATTTTTAATAAGTCTTGTAATACTAATATCCGGAGGAGGAAGCAGCGGAGGAGGGCCAGTTAGCAGGAATGCGAGGGAAACAATTGGTGAGTGGGTTGATTATACTGAATATGCAATAATAATTATAGCAGTAGTAATTTTACTCGCCGCATTTAGAATACTAATCGGATATGCATTAGAAATCGGCTCAAGAAAATATTTTGTACAGTCAGCTCAGTATAAAAATGACATTGGCTGCTACGATTTTGCTTTTAATTCAGGAAATTTTAAAGGAATAATTTCAACAATGCTGCTAAGAGATATATATATTTTTCTTTGGACATTGCTTTTGATTATACCGGGAATAGTCAAGTCCTATGCTTATCGCATGGTGCCGTATATTTTAGCCGACAATCCGAAATTAGGAGCAGATAATGCCATTACTTTAAGCAGAAAAATGATGGATGGAAATAAATTTGAATTGTTTGTACTTGAATTATCATTTTTAGGCTGGTACTTACTTGGACTTTTGGCATTAGTAGTAGGAGTGTTATTTGTAAACCCTTATTACAATGCAACCGAAGCACAGCTTTATTTGGCACTCAGAAGTAAAGCCATAGACCTTGGACACTGTACATATGAAGATTTAAATATTAAGAATAACTCTGACAGAATAAACCATGATGGTTATTATTGGGAGTAAAGCATAAAACGCCTTCTATGTGTATATACTAATATACATAGGGGGTGTTTCCTTTGAATCCATTAGAAGTACATTACAAAAACAGCTTTGCTGCAATAAAAATAGGGGATTTTTTGGCAGAGCACATGTATAATGCGGCAATAGTATGTATCGGAACCGACAAATGTATCATTGACAGCCTGGGACCCTTGACAGGAACTTTACTAATGAAGAAAAATATCAAGGCAGATATTTACGGAACTCTGGAAAAGCCCGTACATGCGATGAATATTAATGACTATGTAAAAAACTTAAAAAGGAAAAGCTATGACTGTATTATTGCGGTGGATGCTTGTCTAAGCAATAAGAAGAGTCAAGGAATTATAGAAGTGAGAGAAGGTTCGATCACTCCGGGAAAAGGTATTGGGAAATTCCTCCCTGAAATCGGTGATATATCTATAATAGGAATTGTAGATTCAAGCGATAAGGAATTTCACGATCTTGTTCAGGATACGAGGCTTTCTCTTATTTATGAAATGGCGGAAATTATTTGCCAAGGGCTATTGAATGCTTACAGCATGAGTATATCCGAAAGCTTTGATCAGGCTTCAATGAGCAGCACATAAATGAGATTCTTCACTGCGTTTGGAATAGCACTAACGTGGTGATAAGGGGATGACAAGGGTGACAACAACCCCGTCCCCTTGTCACACCCTTGTCACCACTCAAACTACATCTCCTTGATATTCCCCTTTATATCCAAAAGGTTCCTCTATTTTAATGCTTCTATAGCAGTTTTCAGCTGCAGGTCTTCCTGGGCATTTTCCATGTGCATCAGCAATGCATTGTACAGTGCATTTTGAGTTGCAATATCAATTATTCCGTATGGATACAACAAGTTGTCCTCCTGGAACTTTATAACCTGATCAAACGATACTTTATCATAAACTCCGTCCGGCTGTCCCACTTCATAACCTAATTTTTCTAATATCATTTCAGCCGCAAGAACATCAAGACTCACATTTCCTAATTGAGGTTTGTTTTCATTGCTGAACTGCGGATATTTTGAAATATCAATTTTTTCATTTTCTACGGCTATGTCAGGGGTTATTCCTATTTTATGTACCGGTATTTTGTCAACGGAGAAGTATTCCGCTGTTGTAAATTTAACTCCGCTTCCGTCAATCAATTGATGCAGAGTTTGAACAACACCTTTTCCGTAGGAGTTTGTACCTACTACTATGCCTTCATTCTTGTATTTGACTGCACCCGCGAATATTTCCGTTGCGCTGGCACTTCCTCCGTTGATCAATACAGCTATTTCGTATTTTTGTTCCTTTAATGTGCTTTCATATATTTCTTCCTTGCCTGATGCATATTCAACATATAGTACAGGTCCCTCCGTGACGAATAAATTTAACAGCTCAATAGAGGATTGCAACGATCCTCCGCCGTTGTTTCGCATATCTATTACGATTTTTTTTACATTATTTTTATCGAAAACAGCAAGCTCTTTTTTAACAAGTTCCACGGTGTTGTCAGCAAAACTTGTAACCTTTAAATACCCTATGTTATCCTCTAATATTTTTCCTTCAGTATAGTTGGTTACTATGGCTCTTCTGATTAAGTCAAAGGATAAGCTTTCTTTTCCCCTCATGACGCCTATTTTTACGGATGTTCCTTCCTCTCCCCTTATAAGCATGGTTGCTTGGTTTGAAGTGGCTCCCGTGATGTCATATCCGTCAACAGCCTTTATTACATCTCCTGCCTTGATGCCTGCTTCGATTGCGGGCGAGTCAGGCAGAGGAGTTACTACTACAACCTGTCCGTTCAAGTCTGTTATTTCAATACCTATGCCGGAGAACTCCCCTGCGGTGTATTCGAGCATTACCCTGTATTCCTCGGGTGTGTAATAAATGCTGTAATCATCTAAAACACTGAAGAATCCGTCATAAAGACCATTCATTATATCTTCCTGATCGATTTCATATTGGTAATTATCAATTACAAAATGTATTACCTTTGTCATAAATTCTACATCTTCGATAAATTTATCTTCATCCAATTCAGCGGCAAAAATGGAAGTAAATGAAGACAATATCATTAAAACTACAATTAAAATACTAATTTTTCTTTTCATAAATCACCTCGGTTTTCTTTATACCATAAGTATATTTCAAAACAATAGAAGTGTAAAGAAAAAAAGGACATACCTGCATAGGAATGTCCAAAAAAAGTTTAGGTTATTGATTTAGAAAATCGTAAGCAAATTGTGCGGCTAACGCAGCTCCCATATGAAGGGTACTTTCATCCGATGTGAAGAATTCACTATGATTATTGTATACCATGCCTGATTTTTCATTGTAACATCCTATGAATCCAAAGAATCCGGGAATGTCAGTCACCAAATGTGAAAAATCTTCTGCACCCATAATCTTTGTCATAGGAACAAGAACATCTTCACCGTAAAGCTTTATTGCGGCGTTTCGGGCTATTTGATTTAAATTGTCATTATCATTAACAATGGGGTCTGTTAAATAACTGTATTCAAGTTTTGCTGTTACCCCTAAAGCTATTGCGGTATTTTCAACTATTTTTCTTAACTCACCTTCAATTGAATCTCTTGTTTGTTTGTTGAAGGCTCTTGTGGTTCCATCCATTTCAATATGATTGGCAACAATATTAAATCTTTGCCCTCCGTTCATGGTTCCAACCGTAACTACCGCAGCGTCAAGAGGGTTATTTCTTCTGCTGACGAATGACTGAATATTCATTACTATTGAAGCTGCGGCATATAATGCGTCATTTCCTAAGTTTGGCGCTGAACCATGAGCCGAAGTACCATTAACTATAATTTTAAATGCATCACATGATGCCATTCTTTCACCGGCTTCCAAGTTGAACTTGCCTGCTTCAACGGCTGACCATATATGGACGCCGTAGACTGCATCAACATCATCTAAATAGCCCTTTTCAACATAATACTTAGCCCCGTATCCAACTTCTTCTCCGGATTGGAACAACAATTTTACCGTTCCATGAAGTTCATCCTTTAAATCAGTTAAAATTTTTGCGGCTCCCAACTGTATTGCCATATGATTGTCATGCCCGCATGCATGCATTTTTCCGTTTGTTGAAGCAAAGGGTAATCCTGTTTGCTCCTTTACAGGCAGTGCGTCAATATCTGCTCTGAGCATTATCGTCTTACCAGGTTTACCGCCCTTTATTATACCTATGCAGCCTTGATAGTCAGGAAATGTTATAACCTCCATGTCCATTTTTTTAAGCTCTTTAACTATTTTTTCTGTAGTTTTGACTTCATTCAGGCTAAGCTCAGGAATTTGGTGCAAATAACGTCTTTGTTCAATTATATAATCTGCATATTTTTCAGCTAAATTTTTAATCATTTGAATCTCCAATCTCATTTAATGTTATTACTTGAAAAGTCTATGGACAGTTTGCAATAATATTTATTTTTCAAGAAAATCATGCGCAAACTGTGCATAAAGTGCGGAACCTCTGTGAAGAACCTCTTCGTCAACGGTAAACTTATCATTGTGATTAGGATAAATAATACCCTTTTCTTCGTTCTTAGTTCCTATAAATCCATAGAAACCCGGCACCTTTTCCATAAGGTAGGCAAAATCCTCTGAGCCCATAAGCATTGGCATTTTAACCATGCTATCTTCTCCGTATAATTTTGCCGCAGCATTTTGCACAATTTTATTTATATCATCATGTTCATTGATAATCGGCGCCGCATAGTAAGAATATTCTAAGACAGCTTCACAGCCAAGGGATTTTGCTGTTCCTTCAATTATTTCTCTTAAGCTTTGCTCAATTATAGCCCTTGCTTCTCTTGAATGTGTTCTTACCGTACCTTCCATTTCCACATTATTTGCTATTATATTAAATCTCTGTCCGCCTTTAATAGTTCCTATTGATACAACCAAAGGATTTAACGGGTCGTTGATTCGGCTTACAAGAGTCTGGATATTCATAATTATTGATGATGCTGCAACAACCGCGTCTTTCCCTAAGTGTGGCGCTGAACCGTGTGAAGAAACACCCTTTACCGTAATTTTAAAGTTATCTACAGATGCCATTCTGTTTCCTGCTTCAAGGTTGAAGTATGGTGCATCAAGTGTTCCCCAAACATGCATTCCAAACACAGCATCCACACCGTCCAAAACGCCCTTTTCAACATAATATTTTGCTCCGTAGCAGGATTCTTCCGCTGCCTGGAACAATAATTTAATCGTACCCTTAAGCTCGCCTTTCATTTCTGAAAGTATTTTTGCTGCACCTAACAGCATGGAAATATGTGCGTCGTGTCCGCATGCGTGCATTTTGCCATTGCACGAAGCATAAGGAAGACCTGTATGCTCCTCTACCGGCAAAGCGTCGATGTCAGCTCTTAGCATAACTGTTTTGCCTTCGGTTTTACCTTTTATTGTTCCTACCAGTCCCGGGTAGTCGGGAAAAGTTTCAACTTCAATACCTAATTTTTTAAGGTCTGCTGCCAATTCGGCTGTTGTTCTTTTTTCTTCAAAACTTAATTCAGGTATTGAATGGTAGAATCTCCTTCTTTCGATTATATAATCATTGTATTTTTCCGCTGATAATTTTATGTTCATTTTATACCTCTATCTATTTATTTACAGCCTAAGGAAGTACCCCTTAGGCTGTATGTTGGTGACTATAGTAAGTTTACGAAAAGTCCTGCTACTACTACGGAAGTGATGGTTACTGTAATAAATCCACCGACTATCATCATCGGAAGCATTTTGCTCATTAAATATTCATGTTCTTTTGGAGTTTCTGCAAGTGCTTTTACGCATTCTTCGGTAAGTATATAGTTTGGCGGGAATCCGTAAAGTGCTGTTAGTGATACAGCGAATGCCATATTCCAGCTGATACCTAAAATCTTACCTGCAATTATTGAAGTAATAGCCATACCTATAACGCCAACAACTATTATCAACACCATTGGTCCAAGTGCTTCCAACAGCATTTCCGGAGTTGAATCTTTTAGCCCTGAGAAAACATAAACCATAAGAACAAACATTAGGAATCCATAGGATTTAGCCTTGTTAAGAGAATCCGTGTCCAAAAATCCGATTTCCGTAAAAATAATACCTAAAATTAATGTCCATACTGCTTGGTTTAAACCTGTTAAAGCACCTAATCGGTTTGCTATGAATGCAACAAGTGTTAACTTTGCCAATATAAAAGCAGTAGAAGAATATTTTTCAGGTACAGCCGGAATAAGTTTTTTCTTTTTAACTTCTTCAACTTGAACATTGCCTGCTTCTTCATCAATTACTACTTCAGAACCCATTGTATCCTTACCGGAACGGTATTGTGCCAATAATTGCTTACCTTCCTTTTTCAGCATAATTGCCGTAAGAGGATAACCTGCAAATCCCTGGCATACATACATAGCTATTGCTAATACCGCTGCAGTCATAAGCCCTTTTTCAAGAGCAGCCTGATTCATTATTGTTGCGGCAACAATACCTCCCGTTAACGGCGGCAAGCCTGCTACCACATATGACTTTCCAACTGCGGGAACGCATATAAACCAGCAAAAAACTACCATACCTACCAAGCCTGCCAATGTGATTACGATTACCTTCCATTGTTCTAAAAGCTGCTTAACACTAATGATAGTACCCATATGAGTAATACATAGCATTACGGCTAATGTTCCTCCTAAGGGAGCCCCCAAACCGGCAAGATCAACTATGTCTTTGGGGAAGAATGTCCAATATCCTACAAGAAATAGGATTGCGGTTACGAATACCGAAGGTATCCATGCTTTTGTTTTTGTACCTACATATTCGCCGATATAATATATAACGGCAATTGTGAGTAGTGCTAAAATGTTGTTCATTAATATATTGCCTCCTTACATAATGTATATAAATATTATGTTAACATAAGTTAATCATAACATTTAGCATAACTAAACAGTGCTCCTAATTAACATATAAATTATATTTTAACATTTATTTACCATAACATCAAGTATGACTTCATCGGTATTATTCATTCCAATATTTGAAACCTGTGCTAAGTTTTGTATTGTTTTCTCTGCGGTGCTACCTAAAATACCGTTATCCTCAGGTATGTATATTCTTTCCAATGCCATTTTTGCGGCATCTACCGCAGCATCAACGGATATTGACAATTTATATGCACATCCCAATTTTGCCCCGTCACATAGCATCCCGGAAATGCCTGCTATCATATTGTTTATGGAGCCTTTAATTTGCTCATTGTCGCCGCCTAACATATACGTGAGACCGGCGGCGCAGCCTACTCCGGCAGCCACTCCGCAGCCGCAAACCGGCGAAAGGGCTCCCAAATAAACTTTTACGAAAATTGTTATCAGATGACTTAATGCTACAGAACGCAGAATTTTTTCATTTGAAATATTTCTTTCACGGCCAATATAAGATATTGGTATTATTGCTACCAAACCGTGATTGCCTGATCCGGCACTGCTCATTACAGGCAAAAGGTATCCGGACATTCGTGCTTCCGATGCAGCGGCAGTATATGCCTTAGCCATGGTAAAATCGTCACTTGCCTTTTTATACAGGTAATTGCCTAAACCGACTCCCGTTTGTTCTTTTAATCCTGCATCAGCCATTTTTAAATTCATATCAATGCCGTTTTGAATAAAAGAAATGTTTTCTATGGGTACGGTATCTGCATAATTAATAAGCTCATCGACAGTGAAATTCTTAATTTCATATTTAATTTCACCGTTTCTATTATTTGTATCAGCACTTTTTGCAGTAATCGTATCTGTACCTTTATCAACCAAGACCTCATCATTTTTGCTTTCAAAAATAATATTGGTATGGGCATTTCGTATTATAACCGTTGCTTTATCTTTATCTCCGACTGTCTCTGCTTTAATATATAATCCTTGAATATCAGACTTCAGCTTAAGGTTTATAATATTCAATCCGACAATTTTCAGTGCTTTATCTATGCTTTTACTATTGACATCCTTCAGCACTTCCAATACATACTCAGATTTCCCGATAACTAAAGACAGAGCGGCTGCAAATATTATGCCGTGTTCGCTTGTTCCCGGAATTCCTACACTGTATCCATTTTTCAGTATATTTTTATCAACTTCTAAGTAAAGTTTTTTGACTTCAGAACCTAAAATTTCTTTAGCTCTTGCCACTGCGTAAGCAACAGCTCCGGGTTCCGTGCATCCCAATGCCGGAGTAACCTGATTTTTTAAAATATCCGTCAAAAGTTTAGATTTCATATACTTGCATCTCCTTATCTATATTATGGGGACATTCCTTTAAGGTATGATCTCAAAGGCTTTCTATCCTAAAAGGTGTGTCCCCCTTCCTTATTTATTTAATAATAATCTTGCAGAAAACATGCCAATATTTTAATTCCGAAAAACAATTGATAAATAGCTATTTTATAAAAAAACAGGCATCAGCGTATTATCAAAAATGATAAATGCAATTTAATATAATTACGAAAATAGCCAAAATTTACTTGTTTGAGGTAATTATCAAATTTGTAAATCGTTTATCAAAAATGATAATTTATTTTTAAAACAAAGTATAGTATATAACAGCGGATTGTATTATAATATTTGCAAAGAAGGATGATTGAAATGAGTATATTAATGAATATAAAGCATGAGCTTCAGCATATTATTGAAGCAATGCACGCAGTAACAAATGTGGATATAACCGTAGTAGATGAAAAGCTTAAAAGGATTGCCTCTACCGTTGACAAGGAATACGTTATTGGGACAAAGGCTCCTATTTATTCTGCTTTCCATAAATGCATTATGACAGGGGAACAATATTTTCTGGAAAATCCAAAGGATAACCCCATATGCTTTGAATGTGAAAACATAGAAAATTGTCAAGAGCTTGTTGAATTATGCATACCTATTAAGTTCGGCAGCAAGATAATAGGTGTCATTGGTATGTGCGCCTATGATGAGAAGGCAAAACAAAGTCTTTTGATGAATCGTGAAAGCTTCATGAATTTTGAAATCCAATTGGGTACAATTATATCTACCATTCTTAACGAAAAGAAATTTATGAGGATGTTGGAATATTCATCTTCAGAAATGATGACACTTATTAATTCATTGAATGAAGGAATTATAATAATAAATAATGATTATAACATTATAACCACTAACAATTATGCAAATGAAAAATTACACATAAACAACCATATTCCGGATTTGTGGAATTTGCTTTCGGAGGAAGTATACAACAATTTGGTTTCCAAGAACTTTATTGGTGAAATGGGACCTGTAAAGCTTAATAATACAGAATTTGTAATTAATGCCAATCCCATAATGGTAAAAGATGAGAGGGAAGGCACTGTATTGGTATTGTCTGACTTTAATAAAATGAAGGAATCGGTTATTGAGTTTAGCAGAAAGAAGGACATAATAACATTTGATGATATCGTAGGTGAAAGTGAGCTGATAAAACAAGCCAGAAGAGAGGCAATCCAGGTGGCGGAAAGCGACGCTTCCTTATTAATTTTCGGAGAAACGGGAACCGGCAAGGAGGTTTTTGCAAGAGCAATACACAATTTAAGCTCAAGAAAAAATGAAGTGTTCATGGCAATAAACTGTGGTGCAATTCCCGAAAACTTAATTGAAAGTGAACTTTTCGGATATGAAAGGGGATCGTTTACAGGTGCCAATGTATCCGGCAATCCGGGCAAGTTTGAAATCTGTAAGGACGGAACATTATTTTTGGATGAAATAGGAGATCTTCCTTTTTCCATGCAAGTAAAATTAAACAGGGCACTTGAAGAAAAAGAAATAATAAGGGTGGGGGGAAGCACCCCGATAAAGGTTAATCCAAGAATAATATCCGCTACTCATAAAACTTTAGCTTCTATGGTTGAAAAAAATTTATTCAGAGATGACTTGTATTATAGGCTTAATGTGGTTCCCATCCATCTTCCTCCTTTAAGGGAAAGGGGCTATGATGTAATAATTTTGTCAAGGTACTTTCTAAGCAGGTTTAATAATGTTTATAAAAAGGAACTTAAGGGTTTCACGGCTGAAGCAGAACAGCTGTTAATGAGATACAGGTTTCCGGGAAATATAAGAGAGCTTAGAAATTTAATTGAATATGCGGTAATTTTCGAAGTAAAAAGCCATATTGGGGCTGAAAATATCAAAAAGAAAATGGAAACATACACTTCTGAAAACATAAAACTATCAGAAATGACGAGACTATATGAAAAGTCTGTAATAAACAGTAAAATTCAGGAATTAGGCGGTGATTTGAACTCAAAGAAAGAAGCGGCAAGGAAACTTGGAATCAGTATTGCCACATTGTACAGGAAGTTGGAGATGCCCTAACTGCTCTAAAAATAAGCTTTTGACTTTACATAGATTTTAAGGTAAAATGTTATAATTAGATATGTGAGGTAAGAATGAACAGAAATATAAAAACATCAAGCATTACGGAATCGGCAATGATAACCGGAATATTGGTTATAATTGCTTATTTATCATCCTTTTTTACAATATTAATGTTTTTTTATCCTACTCCCGCTATTATTTTAGGTAAAAGGAAGGGTCTTAAGTATGCGGTTCTATCCTTAATAGCTTCTGATATAATTATTTCAATGCTGTTAGGACTGCAAACAGGGCTTATATTTTTGATCATGTATACGCCTTTGGCGGTTGCCCTTACATATGGAGTATGCAGCAATGAGGATGCCAACAAAACAATATTGTTCGGTTCGGCTGCTTATATGATTTCCTTCGTTGTGTTCATACTGCTTTTAAATGCCGTAATGGGCATAAACTTTATACAGAGACTTGCGGACATGTATGATCAGAGCTTTGCCATGACCAAGGATTTTTTTGAAAATGTTCCTGATGAATTAAAAACCGAACAAATGGAACAGGCAATAAAGAATATTGAGCAAACAGTAGCCCCATTGATGAATTATATTATAACAAATGTGTTTCCCGCAATTATGATTGTAGCATCGGTGACCACATCATACATTAATTATATTGTTGCAAGTAAATTTGCGAAACGCTTTTCAATTAATGTAAAACAGCACGAAGGTATAGGCTATTTTACCTTTCCCAAAAATTTTATGATTGCAATGGCAGGATTATTGCTTTTGTCTTTTTTGTTAAACGCATTAAACATCAATGTCGGAATTATTCAGCTTAATTTGTTTACCATTATTTTCATGGCAATGATGCTGCAGGGATTTGCTGTTTTGAAGTTTTTTGTGGACAAAAGCGGGTTGGGTAAATTTGTCAGAACAATAATATTGGTTATGATTGTACTTATGAGCTTAAATTTCAGTTTTATTTATGTAATTATAGGATTAGTTGATTTAACCATAAATTTAAGAAAAATTAACAGAGCTGTATAGCTGAAGGAGACAATGTATGGATAAGAAAACTCCCATGTTTTTAAAGGATGACAGTTTCATTTATTTTGTCGTAATAGTATTATTAATAATAGTCTTCCTTATTGAAGGCATGTATATTTATGTTGCCTTTGCAGGATTGATTTTAATAGGAATTACAGCTTTTACATTAAGAAAACAGGTGTTGCGGGAAAAAGAGCTTAAAAATTACATAATAGATTATACAAAAAATATAGAAAACTTATCAGTTAACTCCTTTTATTATTCACCGTTTCCTATTTGCATTATCGGGCTGAATGGGAAAATGTTCTGGTTCAACAATAAATTTAAGGAGTTGTTGAGCGGAAGTTCAGATGCAATTGAAAATATAGGGGAATTTGTGGAAGGCTTTCCTTTAAGCTCAATTGAAGGAAACAAGGATGGAACGATCAGCAACATAGAGATACCTGAATCGGGAAGAAACTTCAATGTCATGTATTATGAACTTGAAGAAGGACGATTTGGCGAAGGGAACTCCTATGTATGCTATTGGAACGAAAATACGGCATTTATAACTTTAAGAAACAAATATAATGATGAACGCCCCATAACAATGCTCATTCAGATAGATAATTATGATGAAATATCGGAAAAAATAGATTTGGGCGAAAAGTCCGCAATGACTGCTCAGGTAGAGAAGATTCTTAACAAGTATGCGTCGGAAATGAATGGATTTGTACTTAAGTATGACAATCATAAATTTTTAATGATGATTGAAAATAAATTTCTTGAAACATTGGAAGCAAAGAAATTTTCCATGCTTGATGATGTTAAAACAATTAAAGGTACCGACTTCAGTTATACACTCAGCATAGGCACCGGTGCAATGGCTAAGAACCTGACACAGCTTTTGGAATACTCAAAGGGTGCCCTTGATGTGGCATTAGGAAGAGGCGGCGATCAAGCTGTGGTTAAAAGAATCAACTCTGTTAAATTTTATGGCGGAAAAAGTAAGGCTGTTGAAAAAAGAACAAAGGTTAGGGCAAGAATTATATCATATGCATTAAGGCAGATAATTGACCAAAGCTCCAATGTAATTATTATGGGACACAGGGTGGGAGACATGGACAGTTTAGGTGCTTCCATAGGTCTTTACAGCATTGCAAGAAGCAGAGGCAAGAAATCATATATAGTATTGAACAATGTGAATTATGCTTTGAAAAATATGCATGAAAGAATGAAAAAAGAAGAAAGCCATTATATTGAATCCCTTATAACAACTGAAAAGGCATTGGAATTAGCAGAACAAAATACCCTTATTGTTGTTTTGGATACACACAGGAAGAGTTATACGGAAGCCCCCGAGCTTCTTGACAAAATTGATAAGGTAGTGTTGATAGACCACCACAGAAGAAGCGAAGAATACATAGAGAATTCCTTATTGGACTATATCGAGCCTTACGCTTCATCAACCTGTGAACTCGTGACGGAAATACTTCAGTATATGGAAGATCATATTAAGCTTACGAAATTTGAAGCAGATGCCCTTATGGCAGGAATAGTGGTGGATACGAATTCATTTACATTCAAGACCGGTGTAAGAACATTTGAGGCAGCCTCATTTTTAAAGAGGAACGGTGCCGATAATGTGGATGTGAGGGAATTGTTCAACGAAAGCATTGACTTTATGAAGAAGAAGACAGAAATTATAGAAAGAAGCGAAATTGTTTTTGATGATGTGGCAGTATCATACATTGACGAGTATACGGAAGACTCAAATGTTGTAGCGGCTCAAAGCGCGGATGAACTGCTGACAATCAAGGATGTTAAAGTTAGTTTTGTTCTTGTGAGAAACAAAGATTATATAAATATCAGCGGCCGGTCAGTAGGTAATGTTAATGTACAGGTAATGATGGAATACCTTGGAGGGGGAGGCCATTTAAATATGGCAGGTGCCCAAATCAATACTCTGGACATGGAGGAAGCAAAAGCCAAGCTGTTTGAGGCAATATTAAGATATAAAAAGGAGAGCATGTAATGAAAGTTATATTATTGGAAGATGTTAAGAATGTTGGTAAAAAGGGTCAAATAATAAACGCAAAAGACGGTTATGCAAGAAATTTTCTTTTTCCTAAGAATTTAGCCATAGAAGCTACGCAGTCAAATTTAAAAAATCTTGAAAATGCACAAAAGAAAAAGGAAGAAAAAGAAATGGAAGCTCTTGAAGAAGCTAAAGCTCTTGAAGAAGTATTGATGCAGAAAACCATTGTTATAAAAACAAAGACCGGAGAAAACGGAAAGCTGTTCGGTTCAATTACAACAAAAGAAATATCGGAGCTATTAGAGAAGGAACATGAAGTTTCAATTGATAAAAAGAAATTCGACTTAGATGAGCCTATTAAATCCGTCGGCGAATACTATGTTAAAATAAAACTTCATCCCATGGTAAATGCAAAGCTAAAGGTAATAGTAACAGAAAAATAAGAGGTTGAAATGTCTGATTTAATAAATTTGGGAAAAGTTCCGCCCCACAATGCCGAAGCTGAGCAAACTGTCTTAGCCTCTGCCATGATTGACCACATAGCTGTCGAAAAAATTGTTAATTTGTTGAGTTATGACGATTTTTACTATGAGGCAAACAAAGAAATATACGACAGTATCAAGCAGATACATCTGCAAAATATACCTGTTGATGCGGTCACTGTTTTCGAGGAGCTTAAAAAAAGAGGCAAAATCGATTATGTAGGCGGATATGAATATTTAGTAACATTAACTGAAAATATAATAACTTCCAAGAATGTTGAAGCTTATTGCAATATAATAAGGGAAAAATCCACATTGAGAAGACTTATAAGCGCGTCTCAAGAAATAATTGAGAAGGGTTATAAGGAAAATGATGATGTCCAAAAAATCATCGAATTGGCAGAATCAAGAATATTTGCTATTTCTCAAAACAGAAGCATTAATTCTTTTGCCGAAATTAAGGAAGTTCTCATGGAGGTATTCAACCAGCTCGAAGAAAGAGCCAAGAGCGGGGGAAATATAACCGGTCTAACCACAGGCTACACTGATTTGGACAGAATGACATCAGGACTTCAGAAGTCCGATTTAATTCTGCTTGCGGCAAGACCGTCCATGGGTAAGACAGCCCTTGCCCTTAATATTGCCATGAATGTTGTTAAGACAGGTGCTTCGGTTGCGCTTTTCAGTCTTGAAATGTCAAAGGAACAATATGTTCAAAGGATTATCAGTATGGAATCCATGGTTGACAGCACAAAGCTCAGGACAGGAAGTTTGGATGACGATGATTGGACAAGGCTTATAAACACCATGAGCTTGATTTCAAATTACGATGTTTATATAGATGATACACCTTCTGTGTCATTGTTTGAAATGATGTCTAAATGCAGGAGACTTAAAATCGAAAAAGGGTTAGACTTAATTATAGTGGACTATCTGCAGCTTATGTCCGACGGTGGAAGGACTGACAACAGACAGCAGGAAATTTCCAATATTTCGAGAGGCTTAAAAGCACTTGCCAGAGAATTGAATTGTCCTGTAATGGCACTGTCTCAGCTTTCACGTGCACCGGAACAGAGAAACGATCACAGACCTATTATGTCAGACTTGAGAGAATCCGGAGCTATTGAGCAGGATGCGGATGTGGTAATGATGCTTTACAGAGATGAATATTACTACAAGGAAGAATCTGAAAAGAAAGGCATAACAGATGTAATTATAACCAAACAAAGAAACGGTCCCGTAGGAACCGTTGAGTTAGCATGGATAGGACAGTATACAAAGTTTGGAAACATTCAGAAATAGGACATGCGTACTTCCAACTCATAAGCAGGCATGAAATTCATGATGTATATTTTTTGTTAATTCCATTTTTGGAATTTACAAAGGCTACAACGTAATTATGTGCTAAAAATAAGAAACCGTTGATTTATCAACGGTTTTAAATATGATAATATACAGATGCATATAAATTAAATTTACATAAATCAAAAGCTCATGAACCTGAATTTTATCTAAGGCATTTCACTAAACGGTTCTTGCTATTATTATTTTAGATCCCGGTGAAAGTACATTGTCTTCGGGAAACTCATTTAACTCTTTTAAGTTGTTTATAGATAAGTTATAATTTTTTGCAATATCCCACAGAGTTTCTCCCGGCTGAACTACTCTGAATATTAAGCTGGGCATTTTGCTTCTGTCAATCGGGTTTCTTTCTGCAATATCGCTGATTACCGTAATTTCATCATTGTTTTTGAATTTCATTGTTATATTAATATCGCAATTTAAATTTACAGAGCTGCTTCCCTTTCTGTAGGCACCGCATTTATTAGTCTTCACATCAGAATGAATTGCACATAAAGCCTCATCTTCACTTATTGGAAAATCAACTGTAAATGGCAGTGAGGCGAATGCTTTATCTATTTTATTGATATCTCCGTTTAAATAAAGCATATTTACATCTAAGAATCCATCAATAACGTATTTGTCGTCAGCTATTCTCTTCTCGGAGATTTTCGGACTCACATCCACTGAGTAAATATCTTTTATTGTACCTGAAAGAACATCAAAGTTATTTTCGTATTTAACCACTTTATTTGTCAAATTTTTTAGCGATGATAAATTAACCTTTTCGGACTGCAGTTCAAGTTCGTAATCAGTTGAATAGCAATCCGTCATTATGTTTCTTTCCATGGTATCGTAAAATAATGCATTTACTGTGAATGGCAGAGCAAATTCTATAAGCTTTTTCTCATTGTCAAAGTTTTCTGTTGTTGAATACGTCATATCATTTACGGTTACACTTATATCCTTAAGCATATTTTCATCGGTGTTTTTAAGTTCCATGTAATGAGTAAACGGGAATTCTTCCGATACATAGCCTGTAGTATGAATATCATTGTCTTCAATAAACATGAATCCTACCTTGCATATCCCTTCAATAAGCATTTTATCATTTAATACATCAATGTTTGAAATGTAAACATCAGATTCAGACTTAATGATGCCGGCTATTTCGCCGGAGCCCTTACTTAATTCCACTGCATCATTGATATTAATCTCTTCCGATAATTCTGCCACTGTGTCGGTGTAGGTAATATTTTTGGTTTTTGCTTGAATGCTGCTGTCAGACTCTAAGCTTGATACATAGGTAACGGGTCTTTTCATGCTTACATCAGTATCTAATACTAATACGGACTTAACAAGATAACTCACTTCTGATAATTGTTCGGCATCAAGATAATCTATAAAGGCATTTGAAAAAGCCTCCATGTCTTCCGTAGCACCTTCTGCTTCAATTTCTTCCCTGAAAGGTATTTCGTCGGTTATGGAATATATATTGTAGTCTTCATTATTCGAGCGATAAATAATATTATAAATCAGTTTTCCGTCAACTATTACACTGTCTGTTGTTACTGCAACATTACTGATTTTTGCTTTTCCTTCCACGGTGACAATTTTTTCAATGGCAGGTTTACCTTCGGCAATCGTAAACTCGTTTTCTAACAAAACTTCAGTGGAATTTGAACCAATTATTTCGTTAATATTAAATGTATCATTAAATAATTTTACCAAAACAAATCCTCCTTTAAGTTAATACAGCGTTACGCATTCTTTTATAAATGTATATGCCGTTTAAATTTCAATAGTACAACTTATAAATAAAATTTTTTCAAAAACCCTGTAAAAATGATTGACCTTTTTATATATTTAATATAAAATTGTTTAGTAATGTAATGACTTTGTTATTTTTTGAACGGCACTTATTAGTGATAATATATTGAATTATTAGAGACTAAAAAAAAAACCCCTTTTTGTCTCTTTTTTATGTTTAAATATATTACAAGAGATTTATATTAATATTT